>NZ_JBHWMB010000031.1:0-55647 GCF_042730015.1 Streptomyces sp. NPDC059957
GGGCCGGCCCGCTGGGGCCGGCCCGCGCCGTTCTGGTTCTCCCGCCGCGTCAGCCGGTGGTGGCCGCCGGGGCCGGCTCCGGCTCCTGCTCCTGCTCCGGTTCGGCCACGGCGGTCCGCGGCTGGGTCTGGGGCTGCACCGCAGTGGTTCCGCGCCGCTGGAGCCTGCGGACGAACCACGGCGTCCAGTTCTTCAGCTTCATGGCCGGCGCCTCGATCAGGTGCCAGGACAGCGCCGCCAGCAGCACCGTGCCGGCCATGGCCAGCAGCAGGAAGACGGGCTTGCCGTACTTCGCGTAGCCCAGCAGGGCCAGCGCCTGTTCCACGGTGAAGCCGTAGATGTAGATCCCGTACGAGTAGTCCCGCTTGCGCCCGATGCTCTGGAACGGCCGCGGCAGCCGGATCGCGAGCCACAGCAGCAGGTACGCGAACGCGGGGTAGCCGAAGACGAAGACCCCGCCGGAGACGAGTGTGCCGAGAAGCACCGCGGCGCAGAGGAGCGCCAGGCCGTCGTGGACCGGCACCCGGTCGCGGTACAGCTGGAACGTGGCGCCGATCAGGAACACGAAGCACAGGTGGATGAGGAAGTGCACCGACATGGAGCCCAGGAGCGGCACCTGTACGGCGGCCTGCATGTCACCGGGGATGCCGCGCGGCGAGGGGGCGGTGACCCAGTCCCGCAGGATCAGGAGGCCCAGTACGGCCGCCGACAGCGGGACGAGCCTGCGGGCGCGCTGGAGCGCGCCGGAGGCGGCCAGCACGCCGATCATCAGGTAGCAGAAGAGCTCGTACTTGAGGGACCACAGGGCGCCGTTGACGCCGGGGTCGAAGTTGGTGCCGCGGGCCTTTCCTTCGCCCAGCACGCCGGAGATGTCCCAGTGGGTGCTGACCGAGGTGTTCCACGTGCCCTGGAGGTAGCTGACCGGGCCCTCGGGGTGGTTCCAGTACCCGTCGGTCGAGCCGTGGAGGTGGGCGTACAGGAGGGGGAGGACGACCAGCGCGGACACGAGGAGCGAGCCCCACAGGCCGGGCAGGATGCGCAGGGCGCGGTGCCAGGCGTAGCGGCCGGAGGTGCTGCGGGCGCCACTGCCCGTGATCATGAACCCCGACAGGACGAAGAAGCCGATGACGGCCATCTTGCCGACGTCGGTCTGCGCCCCGCTGTACTTCCACACCGGGTCCAGGGGGCCCCACCCGATCGGCCACACGTGTGAGACCACGACCGACGAGGCGAGGACCAGGCGCAGGACGCCGAAGCTGTTGGTCCGCGGCGAGTACAGCTCACCGAGGGTTCCGCGCCGGCCGGGCAGGACGGGTGCGCTGCGGGACACGGGTGCACTGCGGGACACAGGTGCACTGCGGGACACGGGTGCGCTGCGAGACATGGGGGAGTCAGACTTCCTTGAAGGGGGATCAGACGCCGACCGGGCAGACGGCGGCCCACAGTTCGGCGACGGCGTCGCGCAGGGTCCGGCCTGGCTTCCAGCCCAGCGTCCGCTCGGTGGCGGAGATGTCGAGCTGGTGCCACTCGGTCTCCGGGCCGCTGCCGTCCGGGGCGGGCACCTCCACGATCCGCGTCGGTACGCGGCTCTCCTCGATGAGGAGTTCGACCATCTCGCGGGCGGACGTCGCCCGGCCGAGCCCGAGGTTGAGGACCGGCGGGCAGGGGCGCGCCGGGGCGAGGGCGGTGGCGATGGCCTCGACCGCGTCCAGGAGGTGGAGGAAGTCGCGCTGGGCGGTGAGGGGCATCAGCGACAGCTCCGCACCGCCGGCCGCCCGGCCTTCGGCCAGCTTGCCCGCCATGACGCCGAGGAGGCTGTGTACGGGCTGGCCCGCTCCTACGACGTTGCCCAGGCGCAGGACGAGGGCGTCCAGGCCCCGGTCGCGGACGGCCTCGGTGATCAGCTCGGTGGCCCGGAGCTTGAGGTGTCCGTAGACCGTCGAGGGGCGTGCGGGGGAGTCCTCGGTGTAGCTCGTGCCGATCGGGAAGAGCCCGTACTCGTGCACGGATCCGATGTGCACCAGCCGCGGCGGCTTCGCCATGCCCTCGATGGTTTCCAGCAGGCGCTCGACCATGCCGAGGTTGGCCGGGACCATCTGTTCGTCCGTCAGGCCCCAGTCGCCGCCCGCCGCGTTGACGATGACGTCGATCCGGTGTGCCCCGAGGATCCGGGCCAGCTCGGCCGGCGGGTCGAGGGTGAGGTCGAAGGCGGTGAAGGCGCCCGGCAGTGTGAGGGTCGGCTGCCTGCGGGCGACGGCGAGCAGGCCGTGGCCGCGCTCGTCGAGCGTGGCGCACAGTGCCCGGCCGATGAAGCCGGTGGCTCCGAGGACGGCCACACGGGGCAGGGGCTGGCTGGTGAGCGGCATGGGCGTTGGCTCCGGACGTCGGGAGGGGAGTGTGGCTGGGGGCTGTCGGGGAGTGCGCGCCGTCAGCGGTGGTCGGCGGCGGCGCGGTGGTCGGCGCCGGCGACGTGCCGCAGCAGGGTGCGGGCGCCCTCGCTCTGCTTGTTCTTCAGCGCGCCGGGGAGCATCGTCAGGGCGTGGATCCGGGAGGACAGGTGCAGCCGGGAGGCCTTGGCGGCCTTCGTCCAGCCCGCGGCGTCCAGCCGGTCGGCGACGTCCATGAAGAAGCGGTTCGCTTCTTCGAAGCGGACGCCGGTGAAGGCCTGCCGGGAGGAGGCGCTGACGGCGTGCCGGCGGTACTGGAAGCACAGGGTGTCCGACACGAGCATCCGCTCGCCGTCCTGGAGCAGGTCGATGACCAGGGCGAGGTCCTGGGTGACCTCCAGGTTGTCCCGGAGACCGGCCTTGACGACGGCGTCGGTGCGCCAGCAGATGGAGGGGAAGAACAGCCAGTTCCCGCGCAGCAGGCTCGTGGCGAGTTCCTCGCCGCCCATCAGCACCTCGCCCTTGAACCCGGGCTTGTACAGGCGGCGCTTGGACTGGTCGACGAGTCCCTCGGTGGGCTTGCCCGCGCCGTCGATGACCTCCACGCCCGGCTGGATCATGCCGATGCCGGGGTGCTTGGCGAGCGCGGCCCGGATGGTGGCCACGTACGCGGGCAGCATGATGTCGTCGCAGCCCAGCCACACGAAGTGGGCTTCGCGGACCAGCCCCAGGCACTTGCGGTAGTTGCCGGTGACGCCCAGGTTCTGCTCGTTGCGCTGGTAGGAGACGCGCGGGTCGTCGAGCTCCGCGAACCAGCCGGGTACGGACGGCTCCTTGCCGTCGTCCACCACCGTGAGCCGCCAGTTCGGATCGGTCTGGGCCAGCACGCTGCGCACCGCGGCTTGCATCAGGGCCACGTCGCCGTAGTACGGCAGCATGATTTCGAGAGTGGTCATGGGGCGTGCACCGGGTCCTTCGCAGGGGACGGGACGCGAGGTGTCCGGTGGCCGTCGCTCAGTGACCGACGGGGGCCGGGAATTCCTCGTAATCCGGCAGGATGCCCGCCTCACGCCTCGCCCAGAGGGCCGTAGCGGGACGGCTCAATGAACAGTCCGTGCCGTGCCGGAGCGGGGTCCGCCCCCCTTCAACGCGGGGGCTCACCGCACCCGGACGGCCCAGTACAGTGACCGCACTATGCGCATTCTCGTGACCGGTGGCGCCGGTTTCATAGGCTCGCAGTTCGTACGCTCCCTCCTCTCGGCAGACCCTGCCGCCACGGTCACGGTCTTCGACAAGCTGACCTATTCGGGCGTCGAGGAGAACCTCGCGCCCGTGGCGGGCCACCCCGGTTACGCGTTCGTCCGCGGTGACATCTGTGACGTGGACGCCGTCGACCAGGTCATGGCCGGCCACGACGCGGTGGTCCACTTCGCCGCGGAGTCCCACGTGGACCGCTCCATCGCCGGTGCGGGCCCCTTCGTGATGACCAACGTCGTGGGCACGCAGGTGCTGCTGGACGCCGCACGCAAGCACGGTGTCGGCCGCTTCGTCCACGTCTCCACCGACGAGGTGTACGGCTCGATCAGCGAGGGCTCCTGGACCGAGGAGTGGCCGCTCGCGCCGAACTCCCCGTACTCCGCCTCCAAGGCGGGCTCCGACCTGCTGGCGCTGGCCTACCACCGCACGCACGGCATGGACGTCGTGGTGACGCGCTGCTCCAACAACTACGGGCCGTACCAGTTCCCCGAGAAGGTCATCCCGCTCTTCACCACCAACCTGATCGACGGCAAGAAGGTCCCGCTCTACGGCACGGGCGGCAACATCCGTGACTGGCTGCACGTAGCCGACCACTGCCGCGGCATCGAGCTGGCGCTGCACAAGGGCCGTGCCGGTCACGTCTACAACATCGGCGGCGGCGTCGAGCTCACCAACAAGGAGCTCACCGGCCTGCTGCTGGACGCCGCCGGCGCCGACTGGGACATGGTCGAGCCGGTGGAGGACCGCAAGGGCCACGACCTGCGCTACTCCCTCGACATCACCAAGATCAGCGAGGAGCTCGGCTACGCACCGCAGGTCGGCTTCGAAGAGGGCCTCGCCTCGACGATCGCCTGGTACCGCGAGAACCGCGCCTGGTGGGAGCCGCTCAAGCTGAAGGCCGCCCAGCAGCCGTGAGCAGTCCGGACGCGGGGGTGAGCGCCGCGGACGCAGCCGTGAGCGATCCGGATGCAGCGAGTGCTCCGGGCGCAGCGGTGAGCGATCCGGGCGCAGCGCTGAGCGATCCGGACGCAGCGCTGAGCGATCCGGGCGCGGCCGTGACCGTGAAGCGGTCCCCGCTCGCGCGGATCGCGGGCACCCTGCCCCCCGGCACCCTGCTGGTGATCAGCGGCACGGTCGTCCTGGGCGCCGCCTCCTACATCCACCTCATGGCGGCGGGCCACAGCCTCGACACCGACGGCATGGCCGCCCTCTCGGTGCTCTGGACGATCCTCATGTCCGTGGGCATCGGCCTGTTCTTCCCCGTGGAGCAGGAGCTCACCCGGATCGTCGCCGCACACCGCGTCGCCGGTACGGGAGTCTCCGGCGTCCTGCGCCGGATCGCCGGGCTCACCCTCGGCATGCTCGCCCTGCAGGCGGCCGGGCTGACCTGGGCCGCCCGCCCGCTCGCCGACGCGTTCTTCTACGGGCACACCGAGATGGTCGGCGCGCTCGGCCTGGCCTTCGCCGCGATGGCCATCGGCAACATCAGCCGCGGGGTCCTGGCCGGCCTCGGCCGGTTCGGCCCGTTCGGCCGGCAGCTGGGCATCGACGGCGTCCTGCGCATCGGCCTCGCCGTGGGCTTCGCCCTCGCCGGGGTCCGCTCCCCGCTGGCCTTCGCCCTGATCCTCGCCGCCGCCCCGCTCGCCGCCGTCCTGGCCACCTCGGTGCCCGCCCTGCGCGGGCTCGGCCGGGAGGCGTCCGACCGGGGGCCGTCCGACCGGGGGCCGTCCGGCCGGGGACCGTCCGGCCGGTGGCCGGGGCTGCTCGGCGGGCTCGGCCCGCTCGTCGTCTCCACCCTGCTGTCCCAGGTCGTCGTCAACGCCGCCGTGGTCAGCACCAAGCTCCTCGCGCCCGGGGACGGCGCGGTCGTCGCGGGTCTGCTGAACGCGATCGTGCTGGCCCGGGTACCGCTCTTCGTCTTCGGCTCGCTCCAGGCCTCGCTGCTCTCCGGGCTGTCCACCGCGGCGGCCGCCGGCGACCGGGCCGGCTTCTCCCGGCTGCTCGGGCGGACCTCCCTGGTCGTCACCGCGCTCGGCCTGGCCGGCGGCGTCCCGGCCACCCTGCTCGGCCCGTGGCTCATCGAGGTGCTCTTCAAGGCCGAGGCGGGCCTCGGGCGCGACGTGTTCTTCTGGATCTCCGCCGGGACCCTCTTCTACATGCTGGCCATGGTGCTGGGCCAGGCCCTCCTGGTCCTGCACGAGCACCGCCTGCAACTGCTCGGCTGGGCCGTGGCCACCCTGGTCCTCGCGGGCGCGACCCTGCTCCCCGGCGAGGTCTCCACCCGCGTGAGCCTCGCCTACACCCTGGCCTCGCTCGCCGCGGTCACCGCCATGGCCGCGGCCCTGTGGCTGACCCTCCCGCGCAGGGCCGCGGACGCCCCCGGAGAACCTCGCCCGGTTGGCTGACCTGGGATGTGGGCGGTCGTCCGGCGTGTTCCGCTGGGCGGGATGAAGACCTCCGCGCGCCCCGAGGCCCACACCGGACAGGCGGCCCCCACGCGCACCCGCCTGTCCTGGGTGGACTTCGCCGTGGCCGCCGCCTTCCTGGTGCTCGGGTACGCGATCCTCCAGGTCGGCAAGGGCACCACCGTCAACTTCGACCCCGCCGACGTCCCCGACGTGGACACGGACCCCGCGAAGCTCCCGTACTACGCGGCCCGCAGCGTCCTGCGCATGTTCATCGCGCTGGCCGCCTCCGTGGTCTTCACCTTCGCCTACGCCTACGCCGCCGCCCGCAGCCGCCGCCTGGAACGGGTGCTGATCCCGGCCCTGGACATCCTCCAGTCCGTCCCCGTCCTCGGCTTCCTCTCCGTCCTCGTCACCTTCTTCGTCGCGCTCTTCCCCGGCTCGCTCCTCGGCCTCGAGGTCGCCGTCATCTTCGCCATCTTCACCTCGCAGGCCTGGAACATGACCTTCGGGTTCTACGCCACCCTGACCTCCCTCCCCCGCGAACTCGACGAGGTCTCCCGCTCGTTCGGCTTCACCCGCTGGATGCGCTTCTGGCGCGTGGAGGTCCCCGCCGGGGTCATCGACCTGGTGTGGAACGGCATGATGAGCTTCGCCGGCGGCTGGTTCATGCTCGTGGCCTCCGAGGCGGTCTCCGTCTCCGGGCAGGAGTACGCCGTCCCCGGCCTCGGCTCGTACGCGGGCACCGCGATCGGCGAGGGCGACCTCGGGAAGATCGGCTGGGTCATCCTCGCGATGACCGTCACCATCGTCACCGTCAACTTCCTCTTCTGGCGGCCCCTCACCGCCTGGGCGGAGAAGTACAAGAACGAGCAGTCGGAGTCCACCGACGTCCAGCGCAGCTGGGTACTGGACTTCCTGCGCCGCTCCCACTGGCCCCGCCTGCTCGGCCGCGCCACCGCCCCCGCCCGCGACGCCACCGGCCGGGCCGCCCGCGTACTGGGCCGCGACGACATGGCGCTGTCCGTGGACCCGGCCCGCCGCCGGACCGGCGACGTGGTCTTCACCGTCGTCGCCGGAGCCGTCATCCTGTGGGGCCTGTACGACCTCGTGCGCTACCTCCAGCGCGAGACCGGCCTCGGCGTCTTCGGGGAGCCCCTCGTCCTCGGGCTGATCACCTTCGTCCGGGTGATCGTGCTCGTCGCCGCCGCCACCGTCGTCTGGGTGCCCGTGGGCGTGTGGATCGGCTCCTCGCCCCGGCTCACGAAGACCGCCCAGCCCGTGGTGCAGGTCCTGGCGAGCTTCCCCGCGAACCTGCTCTTCCCGGTGGCCGTCTGGTTCTTCCTCAAGACCGGGCTGAACATCAACATCGGCTGCATCCTGCTGATGGCCCTCGGCGCGCAGTGGTACATCCTCTTCAACGCCATCGCCGGAGCCATGGCCATCCCCTCCGACCTCAAGGAGGCCATGGACGACCTCGGCGTCCGCGGGCTCCAGCGCTGGAAGCGCCTGATCATCCCGGCCGTGTTCCCCTCCTACGTCACCGGAGGCATCACCGCCTCGGGCGGCGCCTGGAACGCCTCCATCGTCGGCGAGGTCGTCACCTTCGCCGGAACGACCCTGTCCGCGACCGGGCTGGGCGCGTACATCTTCCACGCCACCGAGGCCGGGGACTTCCCCGAGCTGATCGCCGGGATCGCCGTCATGAGCATGTACGTCGTCGGCCTCAACCGGCTGTTCTGGCGTCCCCTGTACCGGCTCGCGGAGCGCCGCTACTCCCTCTGAACCGCCGAACCGCCGAACCGCTGAACCGCTGAACCGCTGAACCGCTGAACCGAGGAGCCCGCCCCGCATGACCGCGACCACGATCCTCCAGGCCGCCGCCCTCACCAAGTCCTACGCCGGCGCCGACGGGGAGCTGCCCGTGCTCGGCGGCATCGACCTGGAGATCCGCGAGGGCGAGATCGTCGCCCTCCTCGGGAAGTCGGGCAGCGGCAAGTCCACCCTGCTGCGCTGCCTCGCCGGGCTGATCCCCGCCAGCTCCGGCTCGGTCACCTACCGGGGCGAGAAGCTGCGCGGGGCGAACCCGGGCACGGCGATGGTGTTCCAGACCTTCGCGCTGCTTCCCTGGCTGACGGTGCAGCAGAACGTGGAACTGGGCCTGGAAGCCAAGGGCATGGACCGCGAGGCTCGGGCCCGGCAGGCGGTGGAGGCGATCGACCTGATCGGCCTCGACGGCTTCGAGTCGGCCTACCCGAAGGAGCTCAGCGGCGGGATGCGCCAGCGCGTCGGCTTCGCGCGGGCGCTGGTCGTGGAGCCGGACGTCCTCATGATGGACGAGCCGTTCTCCGCCCTGGACGTGCTCACCGCCGAGAACCTGCGCGGCGAGCTGATGGAGCTGTGGGCCTCCGACCGCTTCCCCGCCAAGGCGGTGGTGCTGGTCACGCACAACATCGAGGAGGCGGTGCTGATGGCCGACCGGGTGGTGGTGCTGGGCTCGCGGCCCTACGGAACCATCAAGGAGACCTTCGCGGTGGACCTGGCCCGCCCCCGGGACCGGAGCACCGCCGACTTCGAGCGGATCGTGGACGCCGTGTACGCGGTGATGACCGGCCGCACCGCCAAGACCCCGGCCGCGGCCCCGCCGGCCAAGCGCACCCCGGCCAACACCCCGCTCCCGGCGGCCAGCGTCGACGGCATGGCGGGCCTCGCCGAGATCGTGCTCCAGCGGGGCACCGGGGACGGCAGCGAGGACCTCGCCGACCTCGCCGACGAACTGGGCCTGGAGGTGGACGACGTACTGCCCCTGGTGGACGGACTGGAACTGCTGGGCCTCGCCGAGGTACGGGACCTGCACCTCGTCCTGACGGCCCGCGGCACCGCCTTCGCGGGGGCCGACGTACAGGAGTCGAAGGAGCTGTTCGCGGAAGGAGCGATGGAGGTCCCGCTGGTCCACCTGATCCACACGACCCTGCAGCGATCGAGGGGCGGCACCCAGCGGGCCGGCTTCTTCCGCGACCTCCTCTCGCACCACTACACGAGCGAGCAGCTGGAACAGCAACTGGAAACGGCGACGGACTGGGGCCGCTACGGAGAGCTGTACGGCTACCACGCGGACGCCGAGGAATACCGCCTGGACGAGGCGTTCAAGCCGTCCGGCGTTTGAGGACCGGGGTCTGGGGCGGAGCCCCAGGACGGGTCCGGGCGCAGCCCGGGGAACGGTGGAAGGGCGGGTAGGGGACAGCCCCGCAGGGCCCACCCACCCGCCCCGCAGGGTCAGGCCTTGGGCCGGCGCCGCAGGAGCCGCTTCGCGGCCAGGGTCAGCGTGATGGCCGCCACCAGGACGAGGGCGCCCTTCGTGAAGCTCCCGTCCTGGGGGGCGGCGGGCGCACCCGGCGAGGGAGGGGGAGCACCGGAGCCGGAGCCGGAGGCTGACGGCGACGGCGCAACGCCGGAGGCGACCGGCACGGCGACGACCCGACTGTTCGCCCCCTCCGCCCCGAACATCAGCGCGGACCCGTCCGCCGCGTACGTCACGGACTCCGCCTGCCCCTGCCAGGGCGCCGCCACCGACTCCCCGTCCCCCGCCGGCCGCCCGTCCTTCCACGGGTACGTCTTCGCCCACAAGTACCCCCGCAGCGCGAGCCGCCCCCCGTCGGGGGAGAACGCCCCGTCCGTGACCCACGGGACGTCACCGATCCGCCGGAAGGTGTTCGTACCGGAGGTGGACAGGGACTCCGGTCCCTCGTACAGCCCGCCGGCCCGTTCGTCCTTGCTCGCGATGTACACCCGCCCCGTCACCGGGTGCACCATCAGCGCCTCCGCGTTCCGCGGCCCGTCGGCGTACTTCACCGTGAACTGCTCGGCCTTGAGCGTGGCGTCGCCAAGCGTCTTCGGCTCGGCGAACCGGTAGATCCACACGTGGTTCCAGGAGCCGCCCAGGTTGTCCCCGATGTCGCCGACGTACAGCCGCCCGTCGGGGCCCAGCGAGATCCCCTCGATGTCACGGGGCTTGCCGATGCCGGTCAGGGTGATCCGTGCGACCGTCTTCCCGGTCGCGGAGTCCACGGCGTACACGTAGGGGCCGTCGTCGCTGTCGTTGTGCGTCCAGTAGACGCCGGGGTGGATCCGGCTGGCCGCGAGCCCGCTCGACTCCTTGATCCGGGGGTCGGTGATCGTGAACCCGGACGCGGCGGACCCGGACGCGGCGGCGGCCGAGGGCACCAACGCGAGGGCAGCGGCGACGGCGGCGGTCAGGGGCAGCAGGTGCGGGCGCATCCCCCTACCCTGCCAGCCCGTCCCGCGTGTCCGGCATCACAGGGGCCGCGGCCCCTTGATCCGCGAAGATGTCCGGATGCGTTTCATGTTCGTCGGGGACTCCATGACCGTCGGATGCGCCGGCGACTACACCTGGCGCTACCGGATGTGGCAGCACCTCGACACCACCTTCGGCGGCCCCTACGAGATCGTCGGCCCCCGCAGCGGGCTCTACGACGCCCTCGCGGACGCGCCGGCCAGCGAGGCCTACGCCGACCCCGGTTTTCCCGCCGAGGCCCGCCGCCACCTGGCCGGCTGGGGCGAGGGCTGGCAGCACATGGCCCCGCTCATCGGGCCCGCCGTCCGCGCGTCCGGGGCCGACGTACTGCTGGTCTCCCTCGGACTGATCGACCTGGGTTTCTACACCGCCGCCGAGGGCACCGCCGCCAACGCCCGGCGGTTCATCGCCGAGGCCCGCGCCGCCCGCCCCGGGATACGGATGGTCCTGCTGCCCGTCATACCCAACGTCCGGGCCCGGGACGACGCGCCCTTCGCGCAGCAGGTCGAGCTCTTCAACGAGCTGCTCGCCAAGGCGGTCGCCGACCTGTCGACCCCCGCCTCGCCGATCTTGCTGGCCGCGCGCCCGCAGGCGTACGAGCTCGACGGGGACACCTACGACGGCACGCACCCCAACGCCTCCGGCGAGCACCGCCTGGCGGGGGAGTTCGCGGCGGTCCTCCATCAGGCGTGGGGCATCGGCGGGCCGTACCGGCCGCGGCAGGACACGTAACACGCCCTTCACGAGCGGGTCTTGCTTCGAGCGCACTCCAGGCAGTTGGCTAGTGGCCCATGGAGTACACGCAGCTCGGACGCACCGGTCTCAAGGTCAGCCGACTTGTCCTCGGCACCATGAACTTCGGCCCCCAGACGGGCGAGCCGGAGAGCCATGCCCTCATGGACACCGCCCTCGACGCAGGCATCAACTACTTCGACACGGCCAACGTGTACGGGTGGGGCGAGAACAAGGGCCGTACCGAGGAGATCATCGGTACCTGGTTCGGCCAGGGCGGCGGCCGTCGCGAGAAGACGGTCCTCGCCACCAAGGTCTACGGGAGCATGGCCGCCGAGGGCGACCCGTGGCCCAACTACGACCGCCTGTCGGCGCTGAACATCCGGCGGGCCGTCGACGCCAGCCTCAAGCGCCTGAACACCGACTACATCGACATCTACCAGTTCCACCACGTGGACCGGCTGACGCCCTTCGAGGAGATCTGGCAGGCCGTCGAGGTCCTGATCCAGCAGGGCAAGGTCCTCTACGCCGGGTCCTCGAACTTCCCCGGCTGGAAGATCGCCCAGGCGAACGAGGCCGCGGCGCGCTCGGGGCGGCTCGGCCTGGTCAGCGAGCAGTGCCTCTACAACCTCGCCGAGCGGCGGGCGGAGCTGGAGATCATCCCGGCGGCCGAGGAGTACGGGCTCGGCGTCATCCCGTGGTCCCCGCTGCACGGGGGGCTGCTGGGCGGGGCCATCCGCAAGGCGTCGGAGTCGGGGCGGACCGCGAGCGGCCGCTCGGCCGAGGCGCTCGCGAACAGTTCCGTACGGGCGCAGGTGCAGGCGTACGAGGACCTGCTGGACAAGCACGGACTGGAGCCCGGCGAGGTCGCCCTGGCCTGGCTGCTGACGCGTCCCGGGGTCACCGGCCCGATCGTCGGGCCGCGTACGCCGGAGCAGCTCGCGTCCGCGCTGCGGGCGGTGGAGCTGGAGCTGTCGCCGGAGGTGCTGGCCGGGCTGGACGAGGTCTTCCCGGGGCCGGGGCCGGCTCCGGAGGCTTTCGCCTGGTAGAAGGCGGTCCGCGGGCCTAGCGGCCTACTAGCCCACCGCGGCGGCCACCGCCACGACGAGGAACATCAGTACGAGCACACCGGCCATGACGCGGTTTCTGGTCTTGGGATCCACCCGTCGAGCCTAACGCGACAGAGTCCGCCCCTCGGACGGAGGGGCGGACTCTCCCAGTTTCCAGGAGCCGACGACCTCGTAGCGGGGCTGTTCGCCGGGGACCCCGGAGTCGGGCAGGTTGCTGCGGACCAGGCTGAGCTCGCCGACCTGCCAGCCGGTGCCCTCGAAGCCGGCCAGCGCCGTGCAGTAGGGGCGGACGTCGTGCCGCTCGTCGCGGAGCCGGCCGAGGGTGAGGTGGGGGGTGTACCGGTGGTGCTGGTCCATGGGCACCCCGGAGCGCCGGGCGGCGGCGTCGGCGCGCTCGGCGAGCATGCGCAGGGCGTCGAGGTCCCCGGCGGCGCCGGCCCACAGGGAGCGGTGGCCGAAGTGGCCGGAGCCGTGGATCCGGAGGGGGAAGGGCGCGGTCCGTGCTGCCGCGCGGGCGAGGCGGGTGTGCAGTTCGGGGAGGACCTCCTCCCGCACCTCGCCCATGAAGGCGAGGGTGAAGTGCCAGCCCGCTTCCGCGGTCCAGCGGAGGTGGTCGTCGTGGAGGCCGCGGACGGCCCCGGCCAGTTCCGAGATGGCCGCCTCGGGCGGGATGACGGCTGCGAACAGTCTCATGGTGCCGAGCCTAGCGACGTGGTCGCCGTGCGGCGCCGTTGCCGGGGGCCGGCCCCCGGACCCCCGCTCCTCAAACGCCGGGAGGGGCTGGATTTTGCCGGCGCCGGCGCGCACGTGAACGCCGGAGGGGCTGGATGCGTCCAGCCCCTCCGGCGTCGGGCACTACGCCGCCGTGGCCAGCTGGCGGCGGTCCGAGGGGACGAAGGTCACGCCGTGGCGGTTCACGCTGAGGCGGAGGTTGCCGATGCGGGAGAGGACCAGGCCGATCGTCACGGCTGCGGCGAGCGAAACGACGCCGCCCGCGGCCATGCCGATCCGCGCGCCGTAGGTGTCCGTGACCCAGCCGACCAGCGGGGCCCCGATCGGGGTGCCGCCGGTGAAGACCATCATGAACAGGGCCATCACCCGGCCCCGCATCTCGGGGTCGGTGGCCATCTGGACGCTGGAGTTGGCGGTGACGTTCACCGTCAGGCCGAAGACCCCGATGGGGACGAGGAGCGCCGCGAACAGCCAGAAGCTCGGCGCGAAGGCCGTCACCAGCAGGAGGACGGAGAAGAGCACCGCCGCCGCGACCAGCAGCCGCAGGCGCGAGAGGCCGCGCCGGGCCGCCAGCAGCGCACCCGCCAGGGAGCCCGCCGCGATCAGGGTGTTGAAGAGCCCGTAGGTGCCCGCGTCGCCGTGGAAGACCTTGCTGACGAAGGCGGACAGCCAGATCGGGAAGTTGAAGCCGAAGGTGCCGATGAAGCCGACGAGCACGATCGGCCAGATGAGCTCGGGCCGCCCGGCGACGTACCGCAGGCCTTCGCGGAGCTGTCCCTTCGCGCGGGGCTGGACCTCGACCTGGTGCAGTTCTCGCGTCCGCATCAGCATCAGGGCCGCGATCGGCGCCGCGAAGGACAGGCCGTTGAGCAGGAAGGCCCAGCCGGAGCCGACGGCGGTGATGAGGACACCGGCGATGGCGGGGCCGACCAGTCGCGCGGACTGGAAGTTGGCCGAATTCAGGCTGACCGCGTTGGCCACCTGGTCCTTGCCGACCATCTCGGAGACGAAGGTCTGCCGGGCCGGGTTGTCGACGACGGTGACCAGGCCGAGCAGGAAAGCGGCGAGGTAGACGTGCCAGACGTTGACGTGGCCGGCGAGGGTGAGGACACCGAGTGCGAGGCCGGTGAGGCCCATGGCCGCCTGGGTGAGGAGCAGCAGCGGCCGCTTCGGGAGCCGGTCGGCGAGTACGCCTCCGTAGAGCCCGAACAGCATCATCGGCAGGAACTGCAGCGCGATGGTGATGCCGACCGCCGAAGCGGATCCGGTCAGCGACAGGACCAGCCAGTCCTGGGCGATGCGCTGCATCCACGTGCCGGTGTTCGAGACGACCTGGCCCGTGGCGAAGAGCCGGTAGTTCCGGATCTTCAGCGAGCTGAACATCGAGTTCTTCGCGTTCTTCTTCGCGTTCTTCGTGTCGCTCGGCGTGCGCGTAGTGGTGGGTGTGTGGCCGGGGGCGGAGTCTGCTCCGGGTCCCGTACTCAAAAGGGGTCGCCTCCTGGCGTCGTTCCTATAGGTGCGCGAGCTTGTCCAGGACGGGCGCGGCTTCGCGCAGCTTCGCCCATTCGTCCTCGGTCAGCTCGGCCGCGAGCCCGGCGAGGAAGGCGTTGCGCTTGCGGCGGCTCTCTTCGAGCATCGCTTCGGCCTCCTCCGTCTGGCGGACCACCTTCTGGCGGCGGTCGTCGGGGTGCGGTTCCAGCGTGACCAGTCCCTTGGCTTCCAGCAACGCGACGATGCGCGTCATGGACGGCGGCTGCACGTGCTCGCGACGGGCCAGCTCACCGGGGGTGGCCTGGCCGCAGCGGGCGAGGGTGCCGAGCACCGACATCTCGGTCGGGCTCAGCGATTCGTCGACGCGCTGGTGCTTGAGGCGCCGGCCCAGCCGCATGACGGCGGAGCGGAGGTCGTTCACGGCTGCTGCGTCAGCACCATGGGAAAGGTCGTGCATGTCTTTAGAGTAACTCATTACCCTCCCTAAGGAACACCACTTATCTCGTGTCACTCGTACGGGTGAGTCGGCTCCGGAAAGTGACACGCGTCCATGCCCTGTGCCCCGACTCTTTCGGCATGGGGACACATGTGCTGAGCATGCGCATAGACGGGGAGCTCCTCGACAGGCTCCGGACTCATGCCGCCAAACGAGGAATGAGCGTCCAGGACTATGTGGTCCGGACGCTCATTCGCGACGATTTCGACGAACGCTTCAAGGCGGCCGTCGACGAGACGGAGAAGTTCTACGGGCTTACGTGAGGCCCAGCGCCGGCATCGCGTAGTAGAAGACGAAGACCGCCGACACGACGTACATGGCCACCGGGACCTCCCGGCCCCGGCCGGTCGCCAGCCGCAGTGCGGAGAAGGCCACGAAGCCGATGCCGATGCCGTTGGTGATCGAGTACGTGAACGGCATCATCACCATGGCCAGGAAGGCCGGGACGGCGATGGTGAAGTCGTTCCAGTCGATGTCCCTGACCGAGCCGGCCATGATCAGGAAGCCGACCGCGATGAGGGCGGGGGTGGCCGCCTGCGAGGGGACCATCGTGGCGAGCGGCGTGAGGAACAGCGACACGGCGAAGAGGCCGCCCGTCACGATGTTCGCCAGGCCCGTCCTGGCCCCTTCGCCGACGCCGGCCGTGGACTCCACGAAGCAGGTGGTGGCCGAGGAGGAGGAGGCGCCGCCCGCGGCGACGGCCATGCCGTCGACGAACAGCACCCGGTTGATGCCGGGGAAGGAGCCGTCCGGCTTCGTCAGCTTCGCTTCGTCGCCGACGCCGAGGATGGTGCCCATCGCGTCGAAGAAGCAGGACAGCAGCACGGTGAAGACGAACAGGACGCCCGTCAGCATGCCGACCTTGCCGAAGCCGCCGAACAGGCTGACCTGACCGATGAGGCCGAAGTCGGGCGCGGCCACCGGGTTGCCCGGCCACTCCGGGACCGTCAGGCCCCAGGCCGTGTCCGGGAGCTTGGTGACCAGCTGGACCACCAGGGCGGCGACGGTCATGGCCACGATGGAGATCAGGATGGCGCCGGGGGTCTTGCGGATGATCAGGGTGAGCGTCAGCAGGACGCCGACCACGAAGATCAGGACGGGCCAGCCGTGCAGGTGGCCGTTGCTGCCGAGCTGGATCGGGACCGTGGTGTGCGCGAGGTCCGGGATGCGGCTGACGAAGCCCGAGTCGACCAGGCCGATCAGCATGATGAACAGGCCGATGCCGATCGCGATGCCCTTGCGCAGGCCGAGCGGGACCGCGTTCATGACCCGCTCGCGCAGCCCGGTGGCGACCAGCAGCATCACCACGAAGCCCGCCAGGACCACCATGCCCATGGCGTCGGGCCAGCTCATGCGCGGGGCGAGCTGGAGGGCGACGACGGTGTTGACGCCGAGGCCGGCCGCCAGTGCGATCGGGACGTTGCCGATCACGCCCATCAGGAGGGTGGTGAAGGCGGCGGTCAGCACGGTGGCGGTGACCAGCTGGCCGCCGTCGAGCTGGTTGCCGTACATGTCCTTCGCGCTGCCCAGGATGATCGGGTTCAGCACGATGATGTAGGCCATCGCGAAGAAGGTGGCGAACCCGCCGCGGACCTCGCGGCCGATGGTCGAGCCGCGCTCGGAGATCTTGAAGTAGCGGTCCACAGGGGCCGACGTGCTCATGGGGGTCCTGGTCCTCAGTGGTGGGTTCCTACGGCTGAAACGGGCCAAGCCCAAACCGTTTCAGTATGAACACATGAACGAAGGAGCGTCTATCTCCGCGCGTAGACCTTCCGCCGACCGGCCTAGGGGGTGCGCCTCGGGCCTCCGCGGCGTCGCGGGGCCTGGTGCGCACGCTCGCCGCGTTGCCGATACGGCCGAGTAGCTCCGCTACTAGGCCGCACCGGCGCCTTGCGAGCGTACGCACCAGGCCCCGCTCCTTCTCCCGCGGAGGCCCGAGGCGCACCCCCTAGACTTGCCCCATGGCGAAATGGACTGCGCAGCACGAGGCCCCCGAGCCCCTCGAGGGTCCGATCGTCGGCACCGTCGCCGGCGGCACGATCATCTGGTTCGCCCTCTTCCTCTTCCAGCTCCCCTTCTACGGGTGGTTCGCGGACCGGGGCATGCTGTGGTGGGTCTGGACCTGCGCGGTCGGCGGGGTCCTCGGCCTGATCGGCCTCTGGTACGTCCGCGGCCGCGACGCCGCTCTGAAGCGGCACGCGGCTGAGCTGGCCGCTCGGAACGATGTCGACCAGGCGGGCCCGGCTCCCCAGGCGGGCTAGCCCGCGGCCCCGGGGGTGGGCGCGTTCCGCGTGTGGGAGGTCTGCCCGCGGTCCTCGTGCCGTTCCGACGGCCTCCGTGGACGGGGTGGATCCATGCGCGCGGGTCCGCTGTGGCTGGGCGCGCAGTTCCCCGCGCCCCTGCCGGGGCCGCCGTGCGGCCCCGGCTGCGGGTCGTGAGGGGCTACCCGAGGACGATCTGGCTCATCCAGAAGTCGGATCTTCGGACTCTTCGGCGGGTGGAGGAGGGAAACGCCCCTTAACGTCGAAACCATGACCGAGCGGGCGCAGATCGAATCAGAGGGACCGGAGCCGCGCGCCAGCGCCGGCCCCGCACCCGCCGGGACCGCCATCGACGCGGGGGCCGAGCTCGATCCCGTACACCCGGTCCAACCGCCCGCACCCCGGTTCAAGCCGGCCGGGCTGACCACCGCCGAAGTCGCCGAGCGCGTCGCCCGCGGAGCCGTCAACGACGTCCCCGTCCGCAGCAGCCGCTCCACGGCCGACATCGTCCGCGCCAACGTCTTCACCCGCTTCAACGCCATCATCGGCGTCCTGTGGGTGGTCATGTTCTTCGTCGCCCCGATCCAGGACAGCCTCTTCGGCTTCGTGATCATCGCGAACACCGGCATCGGCATCATCCAGGAGATGCGCGCCAAGAAGACCCTGGACAGCCTCGCCGTCATCGGCGAAGCCAAACCCAGCGTCCGCCGCGACGGCCGCACCGCCGAGATCTCCACCTCCGAGATCGTCCTCGACGACGTCATCGAGCTCGGTCCCGGCGACAAGGTCGTCGTCGACGGGCTCGTCGGCGAGGCCGACGGCCTGGAGATCGACGAATCCCTCCTCACCGGCGAAGCCGACCCCGTCCTGAAGAAGCCCGGCGACCCCGTCATGTCGGGCTCGTTCGTCGTCGCCGGCGGCGGCGCCTTCACCGCCACCAAGGTCGGCCGCGAGGCCTACGCCGCCCAGCTCGCCGAAGAGGCCTCCCGCTTCACGCTCGTCCACTCCGAGCTGCGCTCCGGCATCTCCACCATCCTCAAGTACGTCACCTGGATGATGGTCCCGACCTCCATCGGCCTGATCATCAGCCAGCTGATCGTCAAGGACAACAACCTCAAGGACGCCATCGCCCGCACCGTCGGCGGCATCGTCCCGATGATCCCCGAAGGCCTCGTCCTCCTCACCTCCGTCGCCTTCGCCATCGGCGTCATCCGGCTCGGCCGCAAGCAGTGCCTGGTCCAGGAGCTGCCCGCCATCGAGGGGCTCGCCCGCGTGGACGTGGTCTGCCTCGACAAGACCGGCACCCTCACCGAGGGCGGCATGGACGTCACCGAGTGCCGCCCGCTCGGCGGCGCGGACGCCGCGTACGTCAAGAAGGTCCTCGGCGCGCTCGGCGAGAGCGACCCCCGCCCCAACGCCAGCCTCCAGGCGATCATCGACGCCTACCCCGACAGCGCCGAGTGGCGCTGCACCGAATCGCTCCCCTTCTCCTCCGCCCGCAAGTACAGCGGCGCCAGCTTCAGCGAGGGCGACGGCGAGAACAACACCTGGCTGCTCGGCGCCCCCGACGTGCTGCTCCCGGCCGGAGACCCGGCCCTGGAGGAGATCAACGAGCTCAACGAGCAGGGCCTACGGGTCCTCCTGCTGGGCCGTGCCGCCCGCGAACTCGACGACCCGGCCGTGGCCACCGGGGTCAAGCCGACCGCCCTCGTCGTACTGGAGCAGCGGCTGCGCCCCGACGCCGCCGACACCCTGCGCTACTTCGAGGACCAGGACGTCAAGGCCAAGGTCATCTCCGGCGACAACGCCGTCTCGGTCGGTGCGGTCGCCGGGAAGCTGGGCCTGCCCGGCGCGGAGAACACCGTCGACGCTCGCAAGCTCCCCACCGACCAGGGCGCCATGGCCGAGGTGCTCGACCAGAACGCCGTCTTCGGGCGGGTCACCCCGCAGCAGAAGCGCGACATGGTCGCCGCCCTCCAGTCCCGGGGCCACACCGTCGCGATGACCGGCGACGGGGTCAACGACGTCCTCGCGCTCAAGGACGCCGACATCGGCGTCTCGATGGGCTCCGGCTCGGAGGCCACCCGGGCCGTCGCGCAGATCGTCCTCCTCAACAACAGCTTCTCCACCCTTCCCTCCGTGGTGGCCGAGGGCCGCCGGGTCATCGGCAACATCACCCGTGTCGCCACCCTCTTCCTCACGAAGACGGTCTACTCGGTACTGCTGGCCGTCCTGGTGGTCTGCTCCCAGGTCGAGTACCCGTTCCTGCCGCGCCACCTGACGCTGCTGTCCACGCTGACCATCGGCATCCCGGCCTTCTTCCTGGCGCTGGCCCCCAACAAGGAGCGGGCCAAGCCGCACTTCGTGAAACGCGTGATGCGGTACGCGATCCCGGGCGGGATCATCGCCGCGGTCGCCTGCTTCGTGACGTACGTGATCGCCCGTCACCACTACACGGGCCCCGACGCCCTCAAGGCCGAGACCAGCGCCGCGACGCTCGCGCTGTTCCTGACCTCGATGTGGGTCCTGGCGATCATCGCCCGCCCCTACACCTGGTGGCGGGTCGGCCTGGTCGGCGCGATGGGCGGGGCGTTCCTGATCGTGCTCGTCGTGCCCTGGCTCCAGGAGTTCTTCCAGCTCAAGCTGGAGGGCGCCGTGATGCCGTGGACCGCCGTGGGCATCGCCGCCGTCGCGGCCGCCCTCATCGAGTTCACCTTCCGGTGGGTGGACCGCAGGTTCCCGGCGTAGCCGGGGCGGGCCGGTCGGATTCACCCATGAGGGGACTGGACGGGCGGTTCGCGAGGTCGTCATACTTGCTGTATGGCTACAAAGAAGATCACGATCACCGTGCCTGAGGAACTCCTGGAGTCCATCCGCTCCCGGGTGGACGCGCGCGGGGTGTCGGCGTACATCACGGAAGCGGCGGCCGGCAGGGACGCGGTGGACAAGCTGGGTGAGCTGTCGGCCGGCCTTCAGGAGGAGTACGGCGCCCTGACCGACGAGGAACTCCGTGCCACGGACGAGTGGCTCGCCGAGATCGACGCCAAGCACGATGCGCTGAGAGCCGGAGCCGAGGTGACCCACGACTCAGGACAGGCTGCGGCATGACGCCGCGGTCGAAGCCCGCGCCCGTTCATCGCCCGCGGCTGTTCGTTTTCGACTCCGAGGCGCTGTCCAAAGCGGTGCGCGGGGATCGGGCCATCGTCGGTCTGGTCAACAAGGCCTGGGATCGCAAGGTGCCGGTCGTCACCTCGGGGCTCACGACGCTGGAGGCATGGGATCCACGGCCGGGCAAGGCGCCCCGACTCTGGGACTGGTCCCTGTCCCGCATCGAAGTCGTCCACGCGGATGACCCGGTCGTCGGCCTCGCTCGTGCACTCCTCACGGAGGCGGGGCTGCACGGCCACAAGTACGCCGTCGACGCCGTCCTTGCTGCCGTCGCTGTCGCGAAGTCGAGGCGAGGCGCACAGGTGACGGTGTTCACCTCGGACGTGGACGACCTGGGGCGGCTCCTGTCGGGGCACCCTGTCGTGGTCGAGGCGGTATAGCCCCCTGGGTTGCCCTACGCCGCCAGGTCAAGGTCCCGCTCCCTACGCGTCGCGATCCGGCCGCGCAGGCCCAGGATCGCCACCGCGGCGAGCAGGCCGGCAACCAGGGCCCCCCACCACAGGACCGCCGGGCCGACCCCGGTGTAGAGGGCGACGCCCAGGGTGAGGGCGGAGAAGCGGGCCAGGCCCCAGGTCCAGCTGAAGGCACCCTGGTAGCGGCCCCGGGCGTCGGCCGGAGCCAGGTCGGCGACCAGCGAGGCCGCGATGCCGGCCACGGCCACCTCGCCGAGCGACCAGACGACCACCGAGACCACGTACCCCGTGACGGAGTCCGCGAGCCCGGTCAGCGCCACCCCGGCGGCGATCAGCGCACTGCCCGCCGCCTGCACGGGGAGCTGCGGCAGCCCCGACAGCCTGGCCGTCACGAACGGCTGCAGGGCCACGACGAGCACGGCGTTGACCGCGGCCAGGGCCCCGTACACGGCCGGCGAGAGCCCGCTGTCGCGGACGGCCAGCGGCAGCGCCACCTCGGTCAGCGAGTACACGAACAGCTGGATCCCGAGCAGCGGGAGCAGCAGGAGCAGCAGCCGGTCGCGCAGGACCACCCCGTAGCCCAGGCCCGAGGCCTTGGCCGGAGCGGTGCGGGCCGGCTCGCGCAGCCGGGTCGCGACCACGGTGGCGTAGACGAGCGCGGAACCGGCGTCGACGGCGAAGAGGAGCCAGTAACCGTGCGCGGCGAGGAAGCCGCCGAGGACGCCGGCGACGGCCGTGCCGATGTTGACGCCCCAGTTGAACAGGGCGTACGCCCGCTGCCGCCAGCCGGAGTCCACCGCGTCGGCCAGCAGGGCGAACGCGGCGGGCGGGACGGTGGCTCCGGCGGTGCTGAGCAGCAGTGCGGAGGCGGCCAGCGTCCAGAGCCCCGGGGCCAGGAACAGCGCGCCCTGGGCGACGGCGGAGCCGATGAGGCCGATCAGCATGGTCGGACGGCGGCCGATCCGGTCGGCCAGCAGCCCGCCGACGGCCGGGCCGAGCAGGTGGCCGGCGCCGAGCGCGCCGAGGACGAAGGAGATGTCGGATCCGGTGATGCCGCGGTCGGCGAGGAGGAAGACGAGGAACGGGGTGACGAGGTAGCCGATACGGTTGACGATCGAACCGGCGAACAGGGTCCAGACGAGGGGCGGGAGTCCGCGGAAGGAGGAGGGCATGGAACGAGCCTGCGCCGGGGCCACCGGATGCCCTATTGATTAAGCTGGGACCGAATCCACCGGGAGCCGGTGGGTGATGGGGCAGGGCTACGGGGGCAGCGCCATGGAATACGAACTGAACTTCTCGGCGGCCGAACTGGCGCAGACCCGCTTCGCGGTGTCTCCCATGTGGGAGGTCGTCACCAGCTTCCGGCTGCTGTACGCCGAGTCCGATCCGCCGCTGCACCGCCGCTGGGCCGAGCAGGTGAGGCCCCGGCTGCGGAGCGCGGGCCTGGACCGGGGCTGGCTCGCCGCCCTGATCCCGGGCGGCGGCTACCTCGCGGACTTCCTCAACCCGACCCCGGCCGGCCCCTACCCGGACCTGGCCGCCGAGCTGGCCGCCATCCGCGCCGGCGACCCGGAGAACGTGCGCTCCGACCTGACCGCGATCGCCACGAAGTACCGTCCGGCCGGCCGTCGGCCGGACCGCCCGGCGCCGCGCCTGAGGCTGCTCCACGAGGACCCCGAGGCCGTGCTGGAGAAGGTCACCGACGAGATCCAGACCTACTGGGAACTCGCGCTCGCGCCCTACTGGCCCCGGATCCGCCAGCTCCTGGACGCCGACGTGTTCCACCGGGCCCGGCAGGTCGCCGAGCACGGCACCGCCCATGTCCTGGGCGAACTCCACGAAACCGTCAGGTGGGACGCCGGAACCCTGCGCATGGTCCGCCGCCACTGCGCGCTGACCCGCGAACAGACCGGCTCCGGACTGCTGCTGGTTCCCTCCGCCTTCGCCTGGCCCCGGGTCCTGACCCGCTCGGTGGCCCCCGATCCGCTCCAACTGGCCTACCCGGCACGGGGGATCGGCACCCTCTGGGAGCCCCGCGCGACCAAGGCCACCGACGCGGTGGCCGCCGTACTGGGCCGCTCCCGCACCATGCTGCTCACCGAACTCGACACCCCGGCCTCCACCACCCAACTGGCCCGGCACAGCGGCCTGTCCGCCGCCGCGGTCTCCCAGCACCTCACGGCCCTGCGCGACGCGGGCCTGGTCACCGGCCACCGCGCCGGCCGCTCGGTCCTGTACGCCCGAACGGCCATCGCGGACGCACTGCTCACCCCGGTGGGGTGACGGGCGGGCCGCCCGGCGGGATCACCGGAACGTCTCGTAGGTCATGAACGCGGCGAGGGCCAGCATCGCGAACGTGCACAGGCAGGCGGCGGTGTACCTCACCACCACCGGGACGAGGGAACCCGGGACCTGAAGACCCCGGCGGCGAGGGCGGCCAGGCCGAGGAAGACCGGTATCCCGATGACGGCCACGTTGACGGCGACGAACGCTCCGCGGGTGACGCCGGCCCAGATCGTGTAGCCGAGGTAGGCGAGCACGATCGCGGCGGTCCGGCCGTGGGCCCTCCAGGTGATCCGGATCGGCTCCCCGCCGGGTAGGGACCCGGTGGTGGCCAGGGCGCTGCCGGCCGGGTCCCGGTCCTCGGGAAGGGTGCGGTTGAGGGCGGCGGCGAAGGCCGCGGTGGCGGTCGGATTGCCGCCGCTCACCCGGTGGGTGGCGCCGTCGGTCAGTACGATCTCGACGAGCAACTCATCCCCCGCGCGGGCCGTTTGGACGGCCGCGAGGGGGATGAGCGTGTACTGCGGGCCCTGCTGGATCCGCAGGTGGCCGGCAGGGTGGCCGACGTGCCGCGGCGGCCGCCGCGCCCGATCAGGACATGGGGAGAGGACATGGCCCCGTGATCCCCGGCGCGCCCGCATGGCCGTAAGGGTGCGGGGCGGCTCAGTCGCCGACGGCCGCGGGCCGGCTCAGTCGAACCAGCGGTCCCGGGCCAGCTCCGCCGTGCGCGACGGATCCTCCAGGAGGGCCGCCACCTCGAAGCGGCGCGGCCACTGGCCCGCCGCCCAGGCGAGGGCCGCCGCCACGCCCTCCAGGGTGGAGGCGTGCAGGGTGCCGTCCGCAGTGCGGCGCCAGTCGAGCTCGATGCCGCCCGCCAGGAGTTCCTCGTGCTCCCAGTAGCTCTTGGGGGTGGCCGGGCCCAGGAGCTGGTGCACCGGCTCGGGGACCTGGTGCTCCTCGCCCTCGGTGGTGACCTCGGCCGGCACCGTCTCCGAGAGGCTCCGGACCTGGAACAGCTCCGCCAGGTCGGCGGCCCGGGACGGGGCCACGGGCAGCAGCGGGAGCCCGGCCGTCAGGGGGAGCAGGTCGGGGGCGTCCGCGATCAGCGCCTCGGCCGCGTCCACCACGACCACCTCGCCGTCCACGACCGCGCGCAGCTCGTCGGGCAGGGTGACCTGCTCGGGGTCCAGCTCGGCCAGCGCCCCGTACAGGCCGTGCAGTTGGCGTCCGCCGACCTCCCGGTCGGGGTCGGCGAGGCGGCCCAGCAGCTCGGCGGCTCCGCCCGGCTCCTCCAGCAGGGCGGACACGGTGGTGCGTACGCCCAGGGCCCGCAGGACCTGCTCGTCCTCGAAGCCGGTGGCGTCCGCCGGGGTGTAGAGGCCCGCCAGCAGCGGGTCGCCGCCCGCCGAGCGCAGGCCGGCCGGGCGGCGGCCGTCCAGGACCGGGTGGTCGCGCAGCCACCACGCGGTGTACGAGCGCACGGAGCGGGTGGTGCCGTCCGGGAGCAGGACCCGCACCGGCTGGGTCAGGGCGTCGCGCAGCGGGGGCTGGGCCAGCATGGCCAGGGCCTGGGGCCAGCAGTCGTCGTCGACCAGGTCGAGGTCGCGTACGGCGACCAGCTCGGTGGCGACCGGCGGCACCGGGGTGTCGGGGAGCTGGTCCAGGAGGTCCTCGCACCAGACGTCGACGGCGTCGAGCAGGCCGGCATCGTCGGGCTCCGCGAAGTCCCCGTCGCGGGGCTCCAGTTCGTCGGGGTCCAGGACCACGTCGGTGGCGCGGACCAGCTGGAAGGTGGCGAGGACGCCCACGGCGGTGAGGGTCCGTTCGTCCCAGCGTTCCACCAACTCGGCGTCCACGTAAGGGATTTCGTCCTCGCGGACCACGGAGGCCAGCGGGGAGCCGGGCAGCAGCAGCTCGCCGGCCGGGGTCGGCTCGCCGTCCTCGTCGGGCAGGGCGAGCGCCCCCAGCCACGGCTCGTCACCGGGGGAGAGTTCGGCGTCGCGGACCAGGCCGAGGACGATGTCGGCCAGTTCCTCCGGGTCGAGGGCGTCCTCGTCCCAGATCTCCCCGGAGTCCAGGGAGGCCGCGACGGCCGCCCGCACCTGCGGGGTGGTCAGGACGGCGCGCGGGCTCGCCGGGAGCGCGCCGAGCTTCTCCAGCAGCGGGTGCACCGCGTCGGGGTGGGCCACCTTCAGGCCGAGCCGGGCCAGGCTCTGCGGGCTGCCCGAACGCGGGCTGTCCGACCGCAGGGCGTCCGCGCCGGGCAGCAGCAGGTGCCGGGGCCCGATCGCGGTGCGGCCGTCGGCCAGCGGCACGGGGAGGCCGGAGAGCCGGTCCGGGTCGACCCCGGCGAGGCTGTCGTAGAGGCGGTACCACCATTCCGGGGTCCGCTCGATGCCCGCGATCCGCTCGATGGCCTCGCCCAGCGGCAGCCGGCCGACGCCCAGGGTGCGCAGTTCGGGGCGGCGCTCCAGCCCGGCCGGGAGCAGGGTCGGCAGCACCTCCGCGAGGACCCGTACGGTGTCGGCGCCCGCGCCCTCCACCACCTCGGCCTCGAAGGGGCGCAGCGCGGCCCGCTCCAGCGGTTCCCCCTCGGCTGGGGGCTCGGGCGGGGCGGCGGGCGCGAGGAAGGCCGTACGGGGCAGGCGTGCGATGACGGCGGCGCGCAGGGCCCCGTCGAGCTCGCCCTTGCCGAGCGGGCCCGGTACGAGGTCCACGAGCGCGGTGCTCACCGGGTCCCAGGAGCCGAGCAGTTCGGCGTACGCGTCGGCCGCGCGCTCCACGAGGTAGTCGGTCAGCGGCCCCGGCGCGGGGTGCCGGCGGGTGGTGTCCAGCGGCAGGGTCGCGATGAGCAGCGCGGGGATGCCGAGCGGTTCGTCGGTCGGGGTCGGCGCGTGGACCACGGCGGCGGTCGCGGGGCGGACCGGGGCGCCTTCGGCGTCGACGGGCACGGACCAGGACACCGCCCAGACGGGCCGCAGCCGCTCCTCGACGGGCCGGTCGGCGAGCAGCGCCTTCTCGATGGGGCCGGAGTGGCGGACGGTGCGCCATCGCCTGCGGCCGGACGCGGTGTCCGAGGCGGAGTCGGCGATGACGGTGTACGGGCCTTCGACGCGGCGGGTCAGGGTCCGGACGCCCCCGGTGGGGGTGTCCACGACGACCTCGGCGAGTCCGGGCAGCGTCAGCAGCAGGGCGTCGTCCACGGCGGCGAGCAGCCGTCCGGCCAGTTCCTCGGCGGCGGCGTCGCGCAGCGGGAGGACCACGACGGTGTCGTAGCCCTCGGGCGCGGTGCCCTCGGCGGGCAGCGGGAGGCGCAGCAGCGGGACGTGGCCGTCGCGGCGGCGCAGTTCCTCGCCGAGCCCGGAGCTGCCGACGGAGGCTCCGCGGGCCAGTTCCCGCGCCTCGGCGAGGGACCAGCGGACTCCGCCGTGGCGGCCGAGGACGGCGGGCTCGTCGGAGACGGCGAGGACGGCGGCGAAGCCGACGCCGAAGCGGCCGACGCTCCCGGAGGAATCGTCGCGCTTGGCGGAGGCGCGCAGCGTGGACAGCGATTCCACGCCGGTGGCGTCGAGCGGGGAGCCGGTGTTGGAGACGGCGAGCAGCGCGTGCCCGTCGGGCTGGTCGGTGCCGGCGTGCAGGGTGAGCCGCAGCCGGCCGGGGACCCCGGCGCGGGCGGCCGCGTCGGCGGCGTTCTGCGCGAGCTCGACGACGAGCCGGTCGCGGTAGCCGCCGAGCGCCAGGTCCTCCTCGGCGTTGGCGTCCTCGCGGAACCGGGCCGGGCCGGCGCCCCAGGCGTCGAGCACCCCGCGTCGCAGCCGGGCCGTGCCGAAGGGGTCCACGCCGTCCTGGGCCGCCGTCACTCGCACGCTCACGCTGCTGCCTCCAAGCTGTACTGCGCTGTTCTGCGCCGTACGGCATCCGCGGAAGGCGGACGCCGAGGTCCTGAAGGTATCGCGTGCGTCGAGCGGCTCCGCAAACGAACCGGCTTCAGGCAGACTTCATGAGTCGGTATCGCACAGCTATTTGTGAGGATTGCGCATGATCACGCTCACCAAGGAAGACGGCCCCGCGGACCTGGGCGGCGTAACCCACCTGTCCATCGGGGTCTCGTGGGACCCCACTGTGGGCAGCAGCGGCGGCCTGTTGGGCAAGCTCAAGCGGAAGGTCGGGACGGACCTTGACCTGATCGCCATCGCCATGCAGGGCGCGGACCCCGTCCGCCTCGCGGGTCTCGACTCCCTGGACCCCATGGGCAACGGCTCGCTGCTCCACAGCGGGGACAACCAGACCGGCCACGGCGACGGCGACGACGAGACGGTGACCGTCGAGTTCGCCCGGGTACCGGGCAACGTCACGTCCATCGTCTTCGTCGCCGCCGCGTACAAGAAGGGCAGTTCCTTCCAGAGCGCCCGCAACATCAGCTTCAAGGTGTACGACGGCACGGGCGGCAGCACCCAGCAGGTCGCCGACATCTGGCCGAGCCTGCTCGGGAGCGACAACGGCTGCGCCGTGGCCAAGGCGGTCCGGGACGGGGCCGGCTGGAAGCTGCACGTCATCAACCAGACCGGGAAGATCAAGCCGGGCGACGAGCAGGCCCTCATGCGTTTCGCCGTGGCCAAGTAGTCGCCACGTAGCCGCCAAGGACCGCCACTGGGAGGCCGCGGGGAGAAGGGCGGGGCTACGCCTTGCCGACGAGGTGGGCGAACACCACCACGTTGGCGTCCCAGTGGCGGTCCTTGGTGAGGTTGCCGCCGCAGGTGATGAGGCGGAGCTCGGCCTTGCCGTGGGTGTCCCCGTAGACCTTGTCGGTCGGGAACCGGTCCTTCTTGAACGTGTCGATCTCGTCCACGGCGAAGACGGCGGTGGAGCCGTCGTCGCGGTGGACCTCGATCTTCTCGTCCTTCTTCAGCTTCTTGAGGTTGTAGAAGACGGCCTCGGCGGTCTGGGGCGTGTCCATGTGCCCGACGATGGCGGCCGCGCCCTTCTCCCCGGGGGTCGGGCCCTCCTTGTACCAGGCCGCGTCCATGGGCTTGGCGAAGTCGGGCTCCTTCATGGCGCCCTGGGCGTCGAGTCCGACGGTGTCGAGCGGGGCGTCGACCTTGATGTCCGGGATCACGATGCGGTCCGGGACGGAGGGGTTCAGCACCGAGGCGGCCTTGGCGTCGGCCGGGTTGTTCTTGACCGCGCCGCCGGAGGCGTCACCGCCGGAGGAGCAGGAAGAGATCAGGAAGACGGTGAGCGCCGAGGCGCCCGCCAGGGCGGCCACGCGCAGTGCGCGGCCGCTCCGGCGGGGGGCGCGTTCAGGGGTGGACTGCTCAGCCATGGTTCGCGGCGTCCGAGGGGACCCAGCCGAGCGGGGCCTGGCCGGTGTTCACGGAACCCTTGGGGGTCTTGTGGTGGCTCGGGTCGACCGGGGTCGGCTTCGGCTTCGGGTTGACCGGGCCGGTGGCGTCGGTGGAGAACTTGACGGTGTCGAACTTCTTGCCGCCCGCGTAGGCCTCGACGCCGTAGTAGCCGGACTTGACGTCCTTGGCGACGACCGCGGTGCCGGTCCAGACGCCCTTGCCGTTGCTCTTCAGGTTGACCTGGCCGCCGAAGGCGTCGGACTTGACGAACGCGCTCTTCTCGTTCGCCGCCGTCTTGATGGTGACCTGGATCTTGTCGCCCGGCTTGCCGTTGTCCTTGGACAGGCTGACGGAGGACTCGGTCGGCTTCGGGGCGTCGGCCTTGACCGTGAGCTGCGCGGTGGCCTGGAGCTTCTTGCCGTCGGGGCCCGTACCGGTGAGGGAGATGCCGTAGTTGCCGGCGGGGACCTCGGCGACGGTGGCCGTGGCGCCGCGGCCGTCCGTCATCTTGACGTCCTTCAGGGCCTTGGAGGAGATGGACAGGTTCGTCGAACCGTCCGGGACCTCCATCGACATCTGGACGGAGTCGCCGGCCTTGGCCGAGGAGGCCGAGAGCTTCAGGGCCACCGGGGCGGAGACCGTGCCGGTGGAGGGGCTGCTCGACGCCGTCGGGGTGGAGTCGGCGGCGAACGCGACGGCGGGGGCTGCCAGGGCCATCGACGAGGCGAGGGCGATCGCCGAGAAGGTAAGTGCCTTGCGCATGGGGTTCCTCCTGAACGGGCCGGGGTTCGTTCCCGGCACACCAGACATGAGGGACATCCTGGGGTGGTTGGTTGCAGCTCCCGGAGGCGCCGGGAGGGGCCCCTGCCGAAGGTCCCGGGGCAGGAAACCGCAGGCCGCGGAGGTCGCGGCGATCTTCCGTTTGCGGGCTCTTTGCCCCGATTTTTGGGACCAAGGTCCCGGAGGTCCGGGCCGTGCGGCGGACTTCGTCCTTCAGGGGTCGTTCAGGACCGCCTCAGAACCGACTCAGAACCGACGCAGAACCGACTCGGAGCCGACCCGGGACGCCGGCGGGCGGGGTGCGGACATGGCGGAGCCCCCGGTGACGAGGTGTCACCGGGGGCTCCGGAGCGTGTCGGACGGGCTCGGACGGGCTCGGACCGTACGGGTCAGAGGGCTTCGATCACGAAGTCCACGCACGCGGTGAGCGCCTGCACGTCCGCCGGGTCGATCGCCGGGAACATGGCGATACGGAGCTGGTTGCGGCCGAGCTTGCGGTAGGGCTCGGTGTCCACGATGCCGTTGGCGCGCAGCACCTTGGCGACCGCCGCCGCGTCGATGTCGTCCGAGAAGTCGATCGTGCCGATGACGGCCGATCGCTTGGCGGAGTCCGCGACGAAGGGGCTGGCGTACTTCGACGCCTCGGCCCAGCCGTACAGGTGGGCCGCGCTGGCCGACGTACGGCCGGTCGTGAACTCCAGACCGCCCTGGCTGTTCATCCACTCCAGCTGCTGGTCCAGCAGGAAGAGGGTGGAGAGCGCCGGGGTGTTGTACGTCTGGTTCTTCAGCGAGTTGTCGATCGCCGTCGGCAGCGAGAAGAACTCCGGGATGTGCCGGCCCGAGGCGTGCACGCGGGCCGCGCGCTCCAGGGCCGCCGGGGAGAACGCCGCCAGCCACAGGCCGCCGTCGGAGGCGAAGGACTTCTGCGGGGCGAAGTAGTAGACGTCGGTCTCGGTGATGTCCACCGGCAGACCGCCGGCGCCCGAGGTCGCGTCCACCAGGACGAGGGAACCCTCGTCGGCGCCCGCGACGCGCTTGATCGGCGCCGCGACACCCGTCGAGGTCTCGTTGTGGGTGTACGCGTACACGTCCACGCCCGCCTCGGCCACCGGGTCCGGGTGGGTGCCCGGGTCGGAGGAGATCACCGACGGGGCGTCCAGCCACGGCGCGGACTTCGCGGCGCCGGCGAACTTGGAGGAGAACTCACCGAAGGTGAGGTGCTGCGACTTCCGCTCGATGAGACCGGCGGTCGCGATGTCCCAGAAGGCGGTGGAGCCGCCGTTGCCCAGGATCACCTCGTAGCCCTCGGGGAGGGAGAAGAGGTCCCGGAGTCCCTGGCGAACCGATCCGACCAGGTTCTTGACCGGAGCCTGGCGGTGGGAGGTTCCGAGCAGGGAGGTACCGGTGGCGGCGAGGGCGTCCAGCGCCTCGGTCCGCACCTTGGAGGGGCCCGCGCCGAAGCGTCCGTCGGCGGGCTTGATGTCAGCGGGAATCTGGATCTCGGCCACAAGCGGAGCGTATCCGGTCCGGGTCCACCCCTTGGAGCCGCGTCCACCCGATGAGATGACGTTGACGGGCGTGAGCCGGTGGGGGACGGGCGCGAGTCGGTGGGAGACGGGAGCGAGCCGGTGGGAGGCTGTCCGCCGTGACCTCACCCGGTGAACTCGAACGGACCTTGCGGAAGAACCTGCGCGGCGAGGTCGACTTCGGCGCCGCAGCCCGCGCCCTGACCACGATGGACGCCTCGAACTACCGCCGCGTCCCGATCGGCGTCGTCAGCGCGCGCGACGCCGAGGACGTGGCCGCCGCGCTCGCGGTGTGCGCCGCGGCCGGGGTCCCCGTCGTCCCGCGCGGCGGCGGCACCTCCATCGCGGGCCAGGCCACGGGCGTCGGCATCGTCCTCGACCTCAACCGGCACATGAACGCCCTCGTCTCCCTGGACCCGGCCGCCCGCACCGCAGTCGTCCAGCCCGGCCTGGTCCTCGACCGGCTGCGGGACGCGGCCCGCCCGCACGGGCTGACCTTCGGACCGGACCCCTCCACGCACTCCCGCTGCACGCTGGGCGGGATGATCGGCAACAACGCCTGCGGGGCCCACTCGGTGGCCTGGGGGACCACCGCCGACAACGTCGCCGAGCTGGCGGTGACGGCGTACGGCGGCGCCTCCTACCGGCTCGGCACCGGCTGGGAGGGCGCGCCCGGCGGACTGCGCGAGCTGGTCTCCGGAAACCTCGCCGTCCTGCGCACCGGCATGGCGGGCGGCCCGGCCGACGGCTTCTCGCGCCGGATCTCCGGCTACGGCGACCTGGACGCGCTGCTCCCCGAGCGGGGTGTGGAAGTGGCCCGGGCGTTCTGCGGGACCGAGGGAACGCTCGGGGTGGTGACCGAGGCACTGGTACGGCTCGTGGAACTGCCGGCCGCCCCGGCGCTGGCCGTCCTCGGGTACGCCGACGAGAGCGCGGCGGCGCAGGCCGCGGCGGGGCTGCTCGGGTACGGGCCGCTGACCGTGGAGGGGATGGCCGCCGACCTGGTCGGCCCGGCCGCCTCCGGGCTCCCGCGGGGCGGGGCCTGGCTGTTCGCGGAGATGCCCGACGAGGGCGCCGCCCGGGCCCTGCTGCGGGCCTCCGACGCCGTGGACGGCCTGCTGCTCACCGACCCGGCGGCGCAGCGGGCCCTGTGGCGGATCCGCGAGGACGCGGCGGGCACGGCCACCCGCATGCCCGACGGGACGATGGCCTGGCCGGGGTGGGAGGACTGCGCGGTACCGCCCGCCCGGCTCGGCGCCTACCTGCGGGAATTCCGGGCCCTGCTGGCGGAGCACGGGCTGCGCGGATCCCCGTACGGCCACTTCGGCGAGGGCTGCGTCCACGTACGGATCGACTTCGACCTCGTGACACCGCCGGGCGTGGCCCGCTTCCGGGCCTTCTCCTCGGACCTCGCCGACCTGGTGGTCGCGCACGGGGGCTCCCTGTCCGGGGAGCACGGGGACGGACAGGCACGGGCGGAGCTGCTGCCGCGGATGTACGGGCCGGCGGTGATCGGCCTCTTCGAGTCGTACAAGCGGCTCTGGGACCCGGCGGGCGGCATGAACCCCGGGATCCTGGTCCGCCCGGCCCGCCTCGACGAGAACCTCCGCTTCGCGGTGCTGCCGCCCTCCCGGTTCGCGGGGGAGGTCGCGCGGTGCGTCGGCGTCGCGAAATGCCGGTCGACGGAGGTCGGGGGGCCGGGGGTGATGTGCCCGTCGTACCGGGCCACGGGGGAGGAACGCCACTCCACGCGGGGGCGGGCCCGGCTGCTGCACGAGATGCTGGCCGGGGAGATCGTCCGGGATGGCTGGCGTTCGGCGGAGGTGGCCGAGGCGCTGGACCTCTGCCTCGGCTGCAAGGGCTGTCGCAGCGACTGCCCGGTGGGGGTCGACATGGCCTCCTACAAGGCGGAGTTCCTCCACCACCACTGGGCCGGCCGGCTGCGCCCGCTCTCCCACTACCTCCTGGGCGGCCTGCCCACCCTGCTCCGCCTGCTCGCCACCCTCCGCCTGACCGGCCCCCTGAACCTCCTGTCCCGCTTCCTCCGCGTCCCCGGGCTGGAGCGGTCCCGGCCCCTTCCCCCGCTGGCCCGGACCCCGTTCACCCGCGGCTGGCGCGCGGCGCGGGCTGCGCCCGTGCACGGGGGTTCGGGGGTGCCCGCGAGGGGAGCCGTTGTGACGGTGTGGCCCGATACGTTCACGGAGTACCTCGCGCCCGAGGCCGGCCACGCCGCCGTGCGGGTGCTGCGGGCCGCCGGCCTGGAGACCGCGCTGCCGACGGGGCGCGTCTGCTGCGGGCTGACCTACATCTCCACGGGCCGCCTGGACGCCGCCCGCAGGGTCCTGCGCCGCACCCTGGACGCCGTAGGCGACCCGCCAGGGCCCGTCACCGTCCTCGAACCGAGCTGCGCGGCAGCGCTCCGCACCGATCTGCCCGCCCTGCTCCCGGAGGACCCCCGCGCACCCCGTCTCGCAGCGGCCGTCCGAACCTTCGCCGAGACCCTGGAGGAGTACGCCCCGCACTGGCAGCCGCCCCGCCTCGACCGGCCGGTCGCCGGCCAGACCCACTGCCACCAGCACGCCGTTCTCGGCGACGCCCCCGACCGCAGGCTGCGCGAGCGCGCCGGGCTGACGGGCGGGCTCAGTGGCGGCTGCTGCGGGCTCGCGGGCAACTTCGGCTTCGAGCCCGGCCACCACGAGGTCTCCGTGGCCTGCGCCGAGGAGCAGCTCCTGCCGTCGCTGCGGGCGGCCGCTCCGGGTACGGAGGTGCTGGCGGACGGGTTCTCCTGCCGGACCCAGATCGCGCAGCTGGCCGGCGGCCGGGCCCGCCACCTGGCGGAGGTCCTGGCGGAGGGCTTGCCGGAACCGGACGTACACAAGATGTAAGGCAAAACACGGAAGCACGCTCCTTACCGACCCCCTAATCTGGATAAATGCCCGCACCCTCCTCACCCACGAGCACCGCCACGAGCACCGCCACGCCCACCCCGCCCCCGCAAACGACGGCAGCCGCCCCCGCGGACGGCTCCTTCCGGGCCCGCTTCGGTCCCGTCGCCCTGGTGGTCACGGCGGGCGTCTCGGTGCAGTTCGGCGCGGCCCTCGCGGTGATGCTCATGCCGCGGGCGGGCGCGGCCGGCGTGGTCACGCTGCGGCTCGCCGCGGCCGCGCTGGTGCTGCTGCTCGTCTGCCGGCCCAAGGTGCGCGGGTACTCCCGCTCCGACTGGTCGACCGTGGTGTGGTTCGGCGTGGCCATGGCCGGCATGAACGGCTTCATCTACCAGGCCATCGACCGCATCCCGCTCGGCCCCGCCGTCACCCTGGAGGTGCTGGGCCCGCTGGTGCTCTCCGTCGTGGTCTCCCGCCGCCTGCTCAACCTGCTGTGGGCCGGGCTGGCGCTCGCCGGAGTCGTCCTGCTGTCCACCCACGGCGGAGGCGGCCTCGGCGGGCTCGACCCGCTGGGCGTGGCCTTCGCCCTCGCGGCGGGCGGCATGTGGGCTGCGTACATCGTGTTCAGCGCGCGGACCGGCCGCCGGTTCCCGCAGGCCGACGGGCTCGCGCTGGCCATGGCCGTGGCCGCCGTACTGTCCCTGCCGCTCGGCGTGATCGAGGCCGGCTCGGCCCTGCTGAGCCCCAGCACCCTGCTCCTGGGCCTCGGCGTGGCGCTGCTGTCCTCGGTCCTGCCCTACACGCTGGAACTGCTCGCCCTGCGCAGGCTCCCGGCGCCGACCTTCGCGATCCTGATGAGCCTGGAGCCCGCGATCGCCGCGACGGCCGGGTTCCTGATCCTGAACCAGGCGCTGTCGGCGCTCGACGCGGCGGCGATCGCGCTGGTCATCGTGGCGAGCATGGGCGCGGTCCGCTCGCAGACCCGCCCGTAGGCCCACCTGCGGGACGTTTCCGCTGCTCAGGCTGTCGGCGACGGGTCCAGCGCGGGCAGGAACTGGTCGTAGAAGCCGGACTTGAGCCGCAGCGCCCGTTCCTCGGTCTCCCTGAAGCCGTCAGCCCTGTCAGCCCTGTCAGCCCTGTCAGCCCTGTCAGCCGTGTCAGCCCTGTCAGCCGTGTCAGCCCTGTCAGCCGTGTCCGTCCCGTCTGCTCGGCCGAGGAGTTCGGTCACCCGGGCGGCCAGCCGGTCGGAGTGGGTGTCGGACAGCATGGACACGGTCGCGAGCGAATGCGTCTTCGCGTCGTGGACCAGGTGCGGGTGGTAGAAGCGCGAACGGTTGAGCCCGCCGCCCTCGCTTGTGAACAGCGGCCCCATCCGCTCCCACAGCCGCCCGTACTCGACGGAGACCAGCACCTCGCCCCAGAAGCGGAGGAAGGTCAGCAGCCGCAGATCTGCGTCGGCGTGGCCGCCGGCCTCCGCGATCAGCTCGAGGGTGTCGGTGATGGCGCGCTGCGTCGCGGCCGTGGGCCTCGACGCCACGAGGGCCTCCCTGGACACTCCGAGCCGGCGCAGGTCCTCCGTCATGTCCTCGCGGTGCGAGGGCGCGTGCCCCGTGGCGCCCGGGTACTCCTCGCGCAGGATGAACCGGGCGATCCGCAGCCCCTCCTCGTCGCGCAGCAGGTCGATGGCCAGGTCGTAGGACGGTGTGAAGGCGAGCGATACGAAGCGCCGCTGGAGCAGGAGCGCGGTGAAGTCCTCGTCGGGCAGCCGGGTGATGTTCGCGAGGACCGGATGCTCCTCGAAGCGCTCGATCAGCCCGTTCTCGAAGCCGTCCAGCTCATCCAGCTCATCCAGCTCGTCCAGCTCGTCCGGCCTGTGCAGCCGGTCCTGCCGGCCCGGAGCGCCCAAGTCGTGCATGGCCGTACCCTTCCCGTGGATCTGGATCTGGATCTGAATCTGGGACTAGTGCCGGGGCCGGATCACCAGCTGATGTTCCTGAGCGACTCGCGCCAGTCGGGGAGCGCCACGTCGCGGCCGATCTCCCACAGCGTGTCGAGCTCCTTCTGGACCTGCCGTCCCATCGTGGTGTCGCCGCCGTCGATCTCGGTCTGGGTGGAGTCGACGGCCAGCTGGCCGTGCAGGAACGAACTGACCAGAAAGTGCTCGTCGGCCTTGTGCACGGCGATGGACGGCAGGGAGTTGTACACCCGCACCCTGAGCAGGGCGCGTCCCGCCGGCCCGACCGCCCTGTGCAGCTCCGCGAGGCCGGCCAGGGACATCTCCACCCGGGCCTTCACGTCCAGCGTGAGGGCGGGGTCCCGTACGGAACGCAGTGCCTCGTCGCGCAGCCCCGCCACGGGGGAGGAGGGGTACAGGAGCATGATGCGCACCGGGACGCCGTGGTCCACCAGAGCCTTCTCCAGCGAGGGCTGGAGGTGAGCCAGGTTGGGGACGAAGGTCTGCAGGATGGCCACTTCCTGGGTGGCGCCCTCCACGAACGCGTTGAACTCCACGTCGGGGAAATCCGGGTGCACCCGGATCACGCCGAGGTAGTTCTCCTGCTTGAGCTGCTCCGCGACGGTCTCGATGTCCAGCTTGGCGAGCTGTGCCTGGAAGCTGGTGTCGAGCCTGGCGATCTGCGTCCGGAGGGTTTCGTCGAGCCGGGTGACCTGCGCCTCGACCACGTCGAGCTTGCGCAGCCGGTCGATCTCCAGCAGGAGGAACACGGTGACCGTGCTCAGGATGAGCAGGGTCACCTTGGGGAGCGCACCCCCGGGAGCGAGTGCGTCGAGCCACCCGAGGAGGTCCGCGATCAGTACCACGACGCCCGATGTGGACATCAGGGCCAGCGCGATCCGTTCCACCCGATAGCGAACGTCGACACTCATGTCGCTCCAGCCCCCCGTGCCCGGTACCTCGTACCTCGTGCCCGTCATGGTCGGCGATGACGCTATACCGACTCCCGTTGTTCCAGGGAGGTTTGAGTGGCAAATAGGAGTGGGGTGGGACGAGTTCAGGCCAAGCCGGTCCGGTCAGTTCCAGATGATGTCGCCGGCCGGCAGGGGAGTCACGTCGGCGTGCTGGACGTTCGCTTCGGCGTGCTCCCCGTCCGGGAAGTCCTGGCCCCAGCCGCTGGCCATGGCCACGCCCAGCGCGAGGGCGCTCAGGGCGGCGACGGCGAAGTACATCCGAGGAGTCGTCATGCGGGGAGCATCCCAGCAGCCCGCACCGGAGGGAAGGCCTCAACCGTGGCTTTGTTCCCGTCAGCGGCCCTGTCCCTCCCCGCTCGCGTCCAGGCCGGCTCTCGGCTGTTGTCAGTGGGCGGGGCTAGCTTGTTGGGATGGCGATGACACCGATGGCGGGGGATGCCGGGTATGCCGGTGGACTTTCCGTGTCCGCGTGTCGTCCACCGCGCTCGCCGCCCTGATGGGTGAGTGGGACCGGTGCCGCTGGGTCTGGAACGAGTGTTGCGCGAAGTCGAAGCAGACGCACTTGTGGAACAAGGGCCGGCCCGAGGGTGCGGACAAGCGGACCTGTGGCCCGGCGCAGCTCGACAAGATGCTGACTGAGGCCCGCACCGGGAATGCCTGGCTTCGGGATGGGTCCTCGGTTGTGCAGCAGCAGTTGATCCGGGATTTCGCGAAGTCCCGGGCCAAGGCGCAGAAGGATATTAAGGGCCGGTTGCCGGTGCGGCAGCGGGCCGGGATGCCGAAGTGGAAGAGCGACGACCACGACCTCCCGCACGCGGAGTACGGCAGGAAGGCCTCCGCCGGCCTGGTCCGCTATCAGCGGATGATGGCCCGCCGTAAGCCGGCGAAGGGCAAGCCCGGGTCGAAGGGCTACCAGGCGGCGAAGAAGCACGTCGCGAAGCTGCACAAGAAGGTGGCCCGGCAACGCCGGGACACCGGCCGCAAGTGGGCCAAGTCCGTCGTCCGCGACCACGACGCACTGGCCGTGGAGGACTTCCGTCCGAAGTTCCTGGCCAAGTCCACCATGGCCCGTAAGGCGGCCGACGCGGCGATCGCCGCGACGAAGACGGCCCTGATCGAGATGGCTCGGAAGCACGGCCGGGCCGTGTACCTGGTACACCCCGCGCACACCACGATGGACTGTGCGCAGTGCGGAGCGAGAACCAAGCACGCACTACCTCTCTCGATGCGAACATATGCCTGCACCGAGTGCGGAGCCGCGTCCCCCAGGGACAAGAACTCCGCACGCGTGATGCTGGTCCGGGCTGGTCTCAACCCGGCTGGTGCTGAGGGCGTAAGACCACCTGGGGCGCTGCCCCAAGTGGATGCCTGAGCCAGGAATCCCCGATCAGCCTTGGAGGGCACCGCGGCTTGATTCCTTCCGCGCGGCTGCGCGTCAGAGGAGTCCGAGCGGCCGGAGCGCCGAGCCCAGTCCGCTCGGCCGCTGCTCGACGGGCAGGTGCTCGACCAGCCGGACCGGGCACCCCAGCGCCGCGGCCCCCGTATCGGCGACGGCGTCGTCGCCGACCATGAGCACGTCCGCGGGCGCCGCTCCGAGGGCGTCGCAGGCGACCTGGAACAGGCGGGGGTCGGGCTTCTGGACCCCGTGCTCGAAGGAGAGCACGTAGGCGTCGACGAACCGGTCGACCCCGTGGGCGCGGAAGACGGGCCGCAGGTCCCAGCCGATGTTGCTGACGACGGCGACGGGGACGCCCCGTTCGCGCAGGGCGGCGAGCGTGGCCGCGGTATCGGGGTAGGGCCGCCAGGCAGCGGGGGTCCAGTGCCGGTCGTAGAGGGCGTCGGCCAGCTCCGGGGAGGGCAGCGGCACCTCGCGGGTGAGGGCGGTGTAGGCGGCCCGGTGCTGCTCGGGGCTCAGGTCCCGCTCCCGCCACAAGGGCTCCAGCCGGGCCGGCAGCCGCCGCGGCGAGGCGCCGCCCGGAAGGGCGCCGGCCTCTTCCAGCAGGGCCGCGCAGGCGGTGAGTTCCGCCTCGGGCAGGTCGATCCCGGCGTCCGCCACGACCGCGCGCAGCCAGTCCTCGGTGGGCTCGACGCGGAAGAGGGTGCCGGAGAAGTCGAACATCACGCCTTTGACGGAGCCCGCGAGCCCGCCTTCGTCCCCGTACGCGTCCATGTCCCCGTCCCCGTCTTGCGCTCGGCCGTGACGGGGATCCTCGCCGCGGAGGCAGGCGGCGCGCAAGGGGACCCTCGAGCGAGGGTTCCTCGGGGCACCGCCCCAGACGGGGGTCCGGGGGCCGGCCCCCGGCGACGGCGCCGCACCCGGCAAGGGTCCGGACGGAGCCCGGGGAACGGTGGAAGGGCGGGTGGGGGACGGCCCCCCGCAGGGCACGCCCGGGACCGTCGCGACGGTGTGGCCGACCATGCTGCCGCCCAAGTCGACTCTCACCCAACCCCGTTCGCTTCGAAAAAATAAATGCAAGCACGCTTGATTGTTTTCGTGCCGGCTGCCACGCTTCCCCTCACGCCGAGAAGGGGAGCGCACCCGTGCCCGATCCGTCCGCTGTCGAGAACGCCTTCGCCGTCTTCGCCGATCTCCGCGAGGAGGGCCGGGAACTCGATGTTCTGGTAGGGGAGTTGCCCGCCCCCGACTGGGCGAAGCCCACGCCCGCGCCCGGCTGGAGCCTCGCCCACCAGATCGCCCACCTGCACTGGACCGACCGGGCCTCGCTGCTCGCCCTCACCGACGCCGCCGCCTTCGCGGGGCTCGTCGAGGAGGCGCTGAAGGCCCCCGACTCCTTCGTCGACGCGGGCGCCGAGGAGGGCGCGGCACTGGCCCCCGCCGAGCTGCTCGCCCGCTGGCGGGACGGCCGTACCGCACTCGGCGAGGCCCTCGCCGCGGCCTCCCCCGACGCCAGGTTCCCCTGGTACGGGCCTCCGATGAAGGCCGCGTCGATGGCGAGCGCCCGCCTGATGGAGACCTGGGCCCACGGCCAGGACATCGCCGACGCCCTCGGGGTGCGCCGCGTACCGACGGCCAGGCTGCGGCACGTGGCGCGGATCGGAGTGCGGGCGCGCGACTACGCGTACGCGGTACGGGGACTGCCCGCGCCGGCGGAGGCGTTCCGGGTGGAACTGACGGCTCCGGGAGACCGCGCCGAGGTGTGGACGTACGGCCCCGAGGACGCGCCCCAGCGGGTCACCGGACCGGCGCTCGACTTCTGCCTGCTGGTGACCCAGCGCGCCCACCGAGCCGACCTGTCCCTGACGGCGACCGGCCCCGACGCCGACCGCTGGCTCGGCATCGCCCAGGCCTTCGCCGGCCCGGCCGGCCCGGGGCGCGCGCCGGAGGCCTCCCGGTGACCCGGCGCCCCCTGCTGATCGGCAACGCGTCGGGCTTCTACGGAGACCGCTTCGACGCCCTGCGCGAGATGCTGACGGACGGCCCCCTCGACGTACTGACCGGGGACTACCTGGCCGAGCTGACCATGCTGATCCTCGGCCGCGACCGGCTGAAGAACCCGGAGCTCGGCTACGCCAAGACCTTCCTGCGCCAGCTGGAGGAGTGCCTCGGCCTCGCCCACGAGCGGGGCGTACGGATCGTCGTGAACGCGGGCGGCCTGAACCCCGCGGGACTCGCCGGAGCGGTACGCGCGCTGGCCGCGAAGCTGTCCGTCCCCGTCTCGGTCGCGCACGTGGAGGGCGACGACCTGATGCCGTACCCGCTGCCGTCCGGGGAAGGCGCACTCACCGCGAACGCCTACCTCGGCGGCGGCGGGATCACGGCCTGCCTGCGGGCGGGCGCGGACGTGGTCGTGACCGGCCGGGTCACCGACGCGGCCCTGGTGAGCGGGCCCGCGGCGTGGTGGTTCGACTGGGCGCCGGAGGACCACGACCGGCTGGCGGGAGCGGTGGTGGCGGGCCACGTACTGGAGTGCGGCACGCAGGCCACGGGCGGCAACTACGCCTTCTTCACCCGGCACGACGTGTCCCGCCCGGGATTCCCGCTGGCGGAGATCGCATCGGACGGCTCGTCGGTCATCACGAAGCACCCGGGCACGGGCGGCATCGTCTGCGTCGGTACGGTCACGGCGCAACTCCTCTACGAAACCCAGGGAGTCCGCTACCTCGGCCCCGACGTGACGGCCCGCCTGGACACGGTCCGGCTGACGGACGCGGGCGCGGACCGGGTCCGGATCTCCGGGGTCCTGGGCGAAGCCCCGCCCGCCACCCTCAAGGTGGGCGTGACCCGCGTTGGCGGCTGGCGCAACGAGGTCGTCTTCGTCCTGACGGGCCTGGACGTGGACGCGAAGGCCGCGCTGGTCCGGGAGCAGTTGGCCGCGCTGCTCGAGCCGGTGGAGTCGGTCTCCTGGACGCTGTCCCGCACGGACCACGAGGATGCGGAGACGGAGGAGACCGCGAGCGCACTGCTCCGCCTGGTCGTCCGCGACCCGTCTCCCGACAGGGTGGGCCGGGCCCTGACCTCGGCGGCCATCGAACTGGCCCTGGCCAGCTACCCGGGCTTCCACGTAACGGCCCCACCGTCCCCGGCCCAGCCGTACGGAGTCTTCGAGGCGACCGCGGTCGCCTCGGGCGAGGTCCCCCACACGGCGGTCCTACCGGACAGCACCCGCCTCCCGGTGCGCGCGGACCACACCCCTACGGGGCACGTCCCCTCCCCACCCTTCCCCCGCTCCCCGACCTCCGCCCAGACCCGCACCCCAAATGCCCCCGGCGGCGCCGGAATCCCGGTCCCGTCTGCACCTTCAGCCCCTCCGGCGCTTGAGGCGCGGGACCCCGGTGCCGGCCCCCGCGAAGGCGCCGGGGCGCAGCCCGGCCCCGGGGGTCCGGGGGCTGGGCTCCCGGTTTCGGGACGGCCAGGGGTGGAGCCCGGCCCGGGGGGCCCAGGGGCGCAGCCTGTGGTTCCGGGACGGCCAGGGGTGGAGTCCGGCCCGGGGGGCCCAGGGGCGCAGCCTGTGGTTCCGGGACGGTCAGGGGCGGAGTCCGGCCTTGGGGATTCGGGGGCGCAGCCCCGACCCGGGGGTCCGGGGGCTGGGCTCCCGGTTTCGGGACGGTCAGGGGCGGAGTCCGGCCCCGGGGGTCCTGGGGCGCAGCCTGTGGTTCCGGGACGGTCAGGGGCGGAGTCCGCCCCCGGGGGTCCGGGGGCGCAGCCCCCGGTTTCGGGAAGGGGCGGGGTGGGGGAAAGCCCCGCAGGGCCCACCACCCCCGAGCCGCAGGCCCCGGGAGTCCCCGAGCGGGAGGCCCGGGCCACCCCGGATCAGGCGGCGCCGGCGGCGCCCACCGCGCCCACCCACAGGGTGCCGCTCGGCACCATCCTCGGCGCCCGCAGCGGCGACAAGGGCGGGGACGCCAACGTCGGCGTGTGGGCCGAGAGCGGCCCCGCCTGGGAGTGGCTGCGCGCCACCCTCACCGTCGAAGCCTTCAAGGCGCTGCTCCCCGAAACGGCCCCACTGGAAGTGACCCGCGCCGAGCTCCCCAACCTCCGCTCCCTCAACTTCACCATCACCCGGATCCTCGGCGACGGCGTGGCCTCCGGCCACCGCTTCGACCCCCAGGCCAAGGCCCTCGGCGAATGGCTCCGCTCCCGCCACGCGGACATCCCCGCAGCCCTGCTGCAACCACCCGCGGCCCCCTCTGCAGCCCTGACACCGCCCGCGGAGCCCCCCGGATCCTCGGCACCGCCCGCGGCCCCCTCCGCAGCCCTGGCCCCGCCCGCGGCGCCTCCCGGATCCTCGGCCCCGCCCGCGGAGCCCCCCGCAGCCCCGACACCGCCCGCGGCGACTCCCGGATCCTCGGCACCCCCCGCGGAGCCCTCCGCAGCCCTGCCGGCACCCCCGGCGGAGCCCTCCACGGCCCTGCGGCAGGCATCCGCGGAGCCCCCCGTACCCACCCCGACCCCGGAGGGGACCCCGTGACCCGCCTCAAGAGCGCCGTCGACCCGCTCGCCCCCGAGCACGCGCAGGCCCGTACAGCCGCCCTGGAACGCCTCGCCGAGCTCGATGCCGCGCACGCCACCGCCCTCGCCGGAGGCGGCGAGAAGTACACCGCCCGCCACCAGACCCGCGGCAAGCTCCTCGCCCGCGAGCGCGTCGAGCTGCTCCTCGATCCGGACACCCCCTTCCTGGAGCTGTCCCCGCTCGCCGCCTGGGGCAGCGACTACCCGGTCGGCGCCTCCATGGTCACCGGCATCGGCACCGTCGAGGGCGTCGAATGCCTGGTCACCGCCAACGACCCCACGGTCCGCGGCGGCGCCTCCAACCCCTGGACGCTCAAGAAGGCGCTCCGCGCCAACGAGATCGCCCGCCAGAACCGACTGCCCTGCATCAGCCTCGTGGAGTCCGGCGGCGCCGATCTCCCCTCCCAGAAGGAGATCTTCATCCCGGGCGGCGCCATCTTCCGCGACCTCACCCGGCTCTCGGCCGACGGCGTCCCCACCATCGCCGTCGTCTTCGGCAACTCCACCGCCGGAGGCGCGTACATCCCCGGCATGTCGGACCACACCATCATGATCAAGGACCGCTCCAAGGTGTTCCTGGGCGGCCCGCCGCTCGTCAAGATGGCCACCGGCGAGGAGAGCGACGACGAGTCCCTGGGCGGAGCCGACATGCACGCCCGGACCTCCGGCCTCGCCGACTACTACGCCCTCGACGAGCACGACGCCATCCGCCAGGCCCGCCGCGTCGTCGCCCGCCTCAACCACCGCAAGGCCCACCCCGATCCGGCCCGCGCCGAAGAACCCCTCCACGACCCGGAGGAACTCCTCGGCATCGTCCCCGCCGATCTGAAAACCCCCTTCGACCCGCGCGAGGTCATCGCCCGCATCGTCGACGCCTCCGACTTCGACGAGTTCAAGCCCCTCTACGGCACCAGCCTGGTCACCGGATGGGCCAGCCTGCACGGATACCCGGTCGGCATCCTCGCCAACGCCCAGGGGGTGTTGTTCAGCGCGGAATCGCAGAAGGCGGCCCAGTTCATCCAGCTCGCCAACCAGCGCGACATCCCGCTCCTCTTCCTCCACAACACCACCGGCTACATGGTCGGCAAGGAGTACGAGCAGGGCGGCATCATCAAGCACGGCTCGATGATGATCAACGCGGTCTCGAACTCGAAGGTCCCCCACCTCTCCGTCCTCATCGGCGCCAGCTACGGCGCCGGCCACTACGGCATGTGCGGCCGCGCCTACGAGCCCCGCTTCCTCTTCGCCTGGCCCAGCGCCAAGTCCGCGGTCATGGGCCCCGCCCAGCTCGCCGGGGTGCTCTCGATCGTGTCCCGCCAGTCGGCCGCGGCGAAGGGACAGCCCTACGACGAAGAGGCCGACGCCGGCATGCGCGCCTTCGTGGAGGCGCAGATCGAGTCCGAGTCCCTGCCGATGTTCCTGTCCGGACGGCTGTACGACGACGGGGTCATCGACCCCCGCGACACCCGCACCGTCCTCGGCCTGTGCCTTTCGGCCGTCCACAACGCCCCCGTCGAGGGCGCCCGTGGCGGCTTCGGCGTCTTCCGGATGTGAGCCCGCACATGACTCTGAACCCGCCGCAGAACCCGCCCCTGAACCCGACCCAGAACCCGCCCCTGCACTCCCTCCTCGTCGCGAACCGCGGCGAGATCGCCGTCCGCGTCTTCCGCACGGCCCGCGCGCTGGGCCTGGCCACCGTCGCCGTCCACTCCGACCCCGACGCCGACGCCCTGCACGTCCGCGCGGCCGACGCGGCCGTACGGCTGCCCGGCGCGGCCCCCGCCGACACCTACCTGCGCGGCGACCTGGTCATCGGCGCCGCCCTCGCGGCGGGCGCCGACGCCGTCCACCCCGGCTACGGGTTCCTCTCCGAGAACGCCGACTTCGCCCGCGCCGTCCGCGCCGCCGGACTCACCTGGGTCGGCCCGCCGCCCGAGGCCATGGAGGCCATGGCCTCCAAGACCCGGGCCAAGGAGCTGATGCGCGCCGCCGGAGTCCCGCTGCTCGACCCCGTCGACCCGCACGCGGCCACCGCCGCCGACCTCCCGCTGCTCCTCAAGGCCGCGGCGGGCGGCGGCGGCCGCGGGATGCGGGTGGTCCGGGACCTCGACTCCCTCAAGGAATCCCTCGAAGCCGCCTCCGCCGAGGCCCTGTCCGCCTTCGGCGACGGAGAGGTCTTCGCCGAGCCCTACGTGGAGCGCGGCCGCCACGTCGAGGTGCAGATCCTCGCCGACTCCCACGGCACCGTCTGGGCGCTCGGCACCCGCGACTGCTCCCTCCAGCGGCGCCACCAGAAGGTCATCGAGGAAGCCCCCGCGCCCGGCCTCCCCGAGGCCCTGCGCAGCACGCTCCACGAGGCCGCCGTGGCCGCCGCCCGCGCGGTCTCGTACGAGGGCGCGGGCACGGTCGAGTTCCTGGTCACCGCCGACGGCCGCCCGTACTTCCTGGAGATGAACACCCGCCTCCAGGTGGAACACCCCGTCACCGAAGCGGTCTTCGGGATCGACCTCGTCGCGCTGCAACTGCGGATCGCCGAGGGCGCCGCCCTGCCCCTGCACCCCCCGGCGCCCGCCGGACACGCCGTCGAGGCCCGCCTCTACGCCGAGGACCCGGCCCAGGACTGGCGTCCGCAGACCGGGACCCTGCACACCCTCGCCGTCCCCGGCGAGGTCCGCGTGGACACCGGTTTCACCGACGGGGACACGGTCTCCGTCCACTACGACGCCATGCTCGCCAAGGTCATCGCCCATGCCCCGACCCGCGCCGAGGCAGTCCGCGCCCTGGCCCACGCCCTTGCCGGGGCCCGGATCCACGGCCTGACCACCAACCGCGAGCTCCTCGTACGCTCCCTGCGGCACCCGGAGTTCGCGGCAGCCCGGCTCGACACCGGCTTCTACGAGCGCCACCTGCCCGCCCTCACCGAGGCCGCCCCGGAGGACCGCGCCCCCGTACTCAGTGCGCTCGCCGCCGCCCTCGCCGAGTCCGCCCCCCACCCGGACGCCCCCCTCGCCACCCGCCTCGGCGGCTGGCGCAACCTCCGCTCCCAGCCGCAGAGCCGCCGCTACACGGCCGCGGGGACCGAGTACGAAGTCCGCTACCACCCGTCGCGCACCGGCCCCCCGGAGCTCCTCGACCACCCCGGCGTGCGCATCCTGTCCGCCGAACGCCACCTGGTGACCCTCGAAGTCGACGGCGTCCGGCGGCTGTTCCACGTGAAACAAAAATCGAACACGGCGTACGTGGACTCCGTGCTCGGCTCCCACGCCCTGACCCCCGTCCCCCGGTTCGAGGACCCCCAGGACCGCACCGAACCGGGCTCCCTGCTCGCCCCCATGCCCGGCACCGTCGTCCGCGTGGCCGAGGGCCTCGCCCCCGGCAGCGCCGTCACCGCCGGGCAGCCCCTGCTCTGGCTGGAGGCCATGAAGATGGAACACCGCATCCTCGCGCCCGCCTCCGGCACGCTCACCGCGCTCCACGCCGTCACCGGCCAACAGGTCGAATTCGGCGCCCTGCTCGCCGTAGTCCAGGAGGAAGCATGAGCTCCACCCCCGGCACCACGACGCTCGGCACCACGCTTCTCGAAACAGAGGAACACCAGGCCCTGCGCGCGGCGGTCGCCGCCCTCGGCCGCAAGTACGGCCGCGAGTACCTCGCCCGCACGGCCCGCGAGGGCGGCCACCCCGACGAACTGTGGGCGGACGCCGCCAAGCTCGGCTACCTCGGGGTGAACCTCCCCGAGGAGTACGGCGGCGGAGGCGGCGGCATCGCCGAACTCTCCATCGTCCTCGAGGAACTCGGCGCCGCCGGCTGCCCGCTCCTCATGATGGTGGTCTCCCCCGCCATCTGCGGCACGGTCATCTCCCGCTTCGGCACCGAGGACCAGAAGCGGGCCTGGCTCCCCGGCCTCGCCGACGGCACGCGCACCATGGCCTTCGGCATCACCGAACCCGACGCCGGCTCCAACTCCCACCGCATCACCACCACCGCCCGCCGCGACGGCGACGACTGGGTCCTGACCGGCCGCAAGGTCTTCATCTCGGGCGTGGACATCGCCGACGCCACCCTCATCGTGGGCCGCACGGAAGACGCCCGCACGGGCAGCCTCAAGCCCTGCCTCTTCATCGTCCCCCGCGAAACCCCCGGCTTCGCCTACACCCCCATCGACATGGAACTCCAGGCGGCGGAGAAGCAGTTCGAGCTGGTCCTCGAAGACGTACGCCTCCCCTCCTCCGCCCTGGTCGGCGACGAGGACGCGGGCCTGCTCCAGCTCTTCGCGGGCCTCAACCCCGAGCGCGTCATGACCGCCGCCTTCGCCATCGGCATGGGCCGCTACGCCCTCGCCCGGGCCGTCGACTACGCGAAGACCCGCCAGGTCTGGAAGACCCCCATCGGCGCCCACCAGGCCATCGCGCACCCCCTGGCGGCCGCCCACATAGACCTCGAACTGGCCCGCCTGATGATGCAGAAGGCGGCCCACCTCTACGACGCCGGCGACGACATGGGCGCGGGTGAGGCCGCGAACATGGCGAAGTACGCCGCGGGGGAGGCCTGCGTCCGGGCGGTGGACCAGTCCGTCCACACCCTGGGCGGCAACGGCCTCACCCGCGAATACGGCCTCGCGGCGCTCATCGTCGCCTCGCGGGTGGCCCGGATCGCCCCGGTCAGCCGGGAGATGATCCTCAACTTCATCTCCCACCAGACCCTGGGCCTCCCCAAGTCCTACTGACACCTTCCTGACGCGGAGCTCGCACCGCTGCGCGGGCTTCGCCCCGCTGCGCCGGACTCCGTCCGGCGGTGCGTGGTCGGGGTGCCCGCCACTGCCGTCCCCGGCGGGTGCCGGTGGGCGGGTGCGGCTGGGTGGGCCCTGCGGGGCGAGTTCCCCTACCCGCCCTTCGCCCGTTCCCAGAGCTGCGCCCGGACCCGTTGCCGCGTGCGGCGCCGTTCCCGGGGGTCCGGGGCGGAGCCCCAGGGGGTCCGGGCGCAGCCCGGGACCCCTCCAGCCCGTCCGGCGTTTGAGGACCGGGTCAGGGCAGAGCTCTGGGAACGGGCGAAGGGCGGGTAGGGGACTCCGCCCCGCGCAGCGGCACCCACACCCGCGGCGGCGCACAGCCCCGGCCCACCGGAGCCCGCCGCAGGCGACCCGCATACCCTCCCCGGAGGGGATCCCGACCGACCGATCACCCCCTCCGGAGGAGACATGCCCCCACTGGTCCACGCCGCGCGAACGCCCGGCCTCACCACCCTGACCCTCGACTCCCCGGCCAACCGCAACGCCCTCTCCGCCACCCTGGTCCAAGAACTCCGCACCGCCCTGGCCGCCGAGGCAACCGCACCGGCGACCCGTGCCGTCGTCCTCACCCACACCGGCACCACCTTCTGCGCCGGCGCCGACCTCAAGTCCCCCTGCGACCCGGCCGACTTCCTGGCCCTGCTCCGGGAGATCGCCGAACTCCCCAAGCCCGTCGTCGCCCGGGTCACCGGCCACGTCCGCGCGGGCGGCCTCGGGCTGCTCGGCGTCTGCGACATCGCCGCCGCCGGGCACGGGTCCACGTACGCCTTCACCGAGACCCACCTCGGCGTGGTCCCGGCCGTGATCTCGGCGCCGCTGCTCCCGCGCCTGGACCCCCGCGCGGCGGCCCGCTACTTCCTGACGGCCGAGGTCTTCGACGCCGCCGAAGCCACCCGCATCGGCCTGCTCACCCTCCACACCACCGACGCGGACGTCGACAAGGTGCTCGCCCCCGTCCTGGAAGGCCTCCTCAAGGCCGGCCCCGAGGCCGTGGCCGCGACGAAACGTCTGGTCACCGCCCCGGTACGGGCCGCCCTGGAGCGGGACGGAGCCGCCCTCACCGAACTGTCCGCCCGGTACTTCGCCTCCGCCGAGGCCCGCGAGGGCATCAGCGCCCGCTTCGAGCGACGGGACCCGTCATGGCTGCGGTGACCGCGGAGACCGGCCCCAAGCAGGCCCGCAGCCGGGTCACCCGCCGTCACCTCCTCGAAGCGGCCGTCTCCTGCCTCGCGGAACAGGGCTGGGCCGGATCCACCGTCGCCGTCGTCGCCGAGCGGGCCGGCGTCTCGCGCGGGGCGGCCCAGCACCACTTCCGCACCCGCGAGGAACTGTTCACCGCGGCCGTCGAGTACATGGCGGAGGTGCGCTCGACCGCGCTGCTGGACCTGTTCCCGCGCGGCGCTGCCCCGGCGGCCCGCGCCGACGTGGTCGGGGCGCTCATCGACCTGTACACCGGCCCGATGTTCCGCGCCGCCCTCCAGCTGTGGGTCGCGGCCTCCCACGAGGAACAGCTGCGGCCCCGCGTGGCCGAGCTGGAGGCCCGCGTGGGCCGCGAGACCCACCGCATCGCCGTGGAACTCCTGGCCGCGGACGAGTCCGTACCGGGCGTACGGGAAACCGTGCAGGGCCTGCTCGACATGGCCCGCGGCCTGGGCCTGGCCAACGTCCTCACCGACGACACCACCCGCCGGGCGCGGGTGGTCGCCCAGTGGGCCCGGATCCTGGACTCGGAACTGGGCTGAGGCCCCCGGGAACGCGACGGGCGCCGCACCCCGAGGGGATGCGGCGCCCGTCGACGAGCGGCGGCCCTGTGCGGGGGCAGCCGGCCGGCCGGCACGATCAGGCGGTCGAGGCGATGTCCGCGTAGCCCTCGATCTCGCGCGGGTTGCGCACGCCCGGCCCGGTGTAGCGGGCCGAGGGGCGGACCAGGCGGCCCGTGCGCTTCTGCTCCAGGATGTGCGCGGACCAGCCGGCGGTACGGGCACACGTGAACATCGAGGTGAACATGTGCGCCGGGACCTCCGCGAAGTCCAGCATGATCGCGGCCCAGAACTCCACGTTCGTCGCGAGCACCCGGTCGGGGCGGCGCGCGTGCAGCTCCTCCAGGGCGGCCTTCTCCAGCGCGGCGGCCACCTCGTAGCGCGGGGCGTCCAGCTCCTTGGCCGTACGCCGCAGCACGCGGGCGCGCGGGTCCTCGGCGCGGTAGACGCGGTGGCCGAAGCCCATCAGCCGCTCGCCCTTGTCCAGGGCCTTCTTCACGTACGCCACGGCGTCGCCGGTGCGCTCGATCTCCTCGATCATGCCGAGGACGCGCGAGGGCGCCCCGCCGTGCAGCGGCCCGGACATGGCGCCGACCGCGCCGGACAGCGCGGCCGCGACATCGGCACCCGTCGAGGCGATCACGCGCGCGGTGAAGGTCGAGGCGTTCATTCCGTGCTCGGCGGCCGAGGTCCAGTAGGCGTCGACGGCCTTGACGTGGCGCGGGTCGGGCTCGCCCCGCCAGCGGATCATGAACCGCTCGACCACGGACTCGGCCTTGTCGATCTCGCTCTGCGGGACCATCGGGCGTCCCTGGCCGCGCGCGGACTGGGCCACGTACGACAGCGCCATGACGGCCGCGCGCGCGAGGTCGTCACGCGCGGTCTGCTCGTCGATGTCGAGGAGCGGTTTCAGCCCCCACACGGGGGCGAGCATGGCGAGTGCGGACTGCACGTCGACCCGGATGTCACCGGAGTGGACCGGGATCGGGAAGGGTTCGGCGGCCGGCAGGCCGGGGTTGAAGGCACCGTCGACCAGCAGGCCCCAGACGTTCCCGAAGGAGACGTGGCCCACGAGGTCTTCGATGTCGACGCCCCGGTATCGCAGCGACCCACCTTCCTTGTCGGGTTCGGCGATCTCCGTTTCGAACGCGACGACTCCCTCGAGACCGGGTACGAAGTCGGACATCAGGCGGCTCCTCAAATAGTGCGAACACGCGCGGCTCCCGGCGTGATTCGCGGTCCGGCGCGGTCATCCCCGTTGATGCCCGGCACGGCCGATGGTCATCCGTTCGGGACCGTCGGACCGGCCCCAAGATTTTGTACGTTCCGCTTGGCGCGGGGAAGCGTGACATACGGCACAGTCGCGGACGCGCCGCTGCGGCAGGATGGCCGCGTGACCGATCAGCACCTTGACCCTGCCGACATGCGCAAGCAGTACCGCTCCCAGCTCGTCGCCGAGGAAAGCCTCGCCGAGGAGCCGATGGGCCAGTTCGCGCGCTGGTTCCGCGACGCTGCGGAGGCGAACGTCTTCGAACCCAACGCGATGGTCGTCGCGACCGCAACCCCGGACGGCCGCCCCAGCTCGCGCACGGTCCTGTTGAAGCAGGTCGACGAGCGCGGATTCGTCTTCTTCACGAACTACGACTCCCGCAAGGGCCGCGAACTGGCCGCCAACCCCTTCGTCTCCCTGCTCTTCCCCTGGCACCCCATCGCCCGCCAGATCATCGTCACCGGCACGGCCTCGCGCATCGGCCGCGACGAGACGGCGGCGTACTTCCGCTCCCGCCCCCACGGCTCCCAGCTGGGCGCCTGGGCCAGCGACCAGTCCACGGTGATCGCCTCCCGCGCGGAACTGGACCGCCGCTACGCGGAACTGGAAGCCCGCTACCCCGAGGGCGAACAGGTCCCGGTCCCCCCGCAGTGGGGAGGCATCCGCGTGGTTCCCGACGCGGTGGAATTCTGGCAGGGCCACGAGAACCGCCTCCACGACCGCCTCCGCTACGTCCTGGAGGCCGGCACCTGGCGCGTGGAACGGCTCTGCCCGTGACCCCGTAGGGGGCCCGTACACGCAGACGACCCGCGAGCTCGGGTTTCCCCCCTGCAGTGGGGGAAGCCGGCCGGACGTACCGGCGAGCTCGCGGGTCGGGTGACTGCTTGGGATTGGCGCCGGCGACTCCGCCGGGCACCGCACTGGGTGCGTGCGACAACGGGCGCTTTAGCCCGCAGCCACCTCACGCGTCCGGTTTCCGTACATTGCGGCAACCACCTCCCTTCTCGTGTGCGGCCACTGTAGGCACCGCCGCGGAGCGCGCTCAACCGATTTACGGGGCCGATTCAGCAGGCGTATCCAGGGCCTCCGGAGCCGCCGGGTCGCGGCGGCGTTCGTGTTCGGCGTCGAGCCGCTCCAAGTCCTCGAACGCGTCCGCGCGCTCGCCCTCGGTGACAGGGCCGTGCTCCTCCTGGAGCCAGTCGACGAGTTCCCGCAGCTGCTGCTGGGAGGTCGTGACCGTGATCTTCTTGGTCGCCACACAAGCGACCGTACTCCCCGTATCGGGGCCCTCACAGGACTCGCCGACACCTGTTGGCCGTTGCCCCCGCTCGCCTACCCTTGCCGCGGAGGCGGGGGGCCACATGGATCAGGGGATGCTGCCGCGCGAGTACCGGGTCAGGGCGGGATCGGCTGCGGGGGCGTACGCGTGGATGGGGCTCGTCTGGGTGGGCGGGTGTTATCAGTCGTCCACTCACGACAGCCTGCCGCTCTGGTGGAGGGTGGCGCTGCCTGTCCTGACGGGCCTGTTCATCGCCTTCATGGCGTACGCCCGGCCGCGCCGGTTCACCGTCCTGGACGAGGAGGGGATCGCCGTACGGAGCCTCCTGCGGGTGCGGCGGCTGCGGTGGGCGGAGCTGCACGACATCCGGGCCGAGGCCTGGCCCGGGCGGGCGAGGGCGGTGCCCGGCGCGGGGCAGCTCTCCGCGTACGCCTACCTGTCCGGGGGCAAGCGCGTCTCCCTGCCGTGCGTGGACGACCGGGAAGTCGAGGGGGTCCGTACCGAAGTGGCCCGCATCCGGGGTGTGTGGACCGGGCTGCGCGGCCCCGGGTGGCAGCAGGATCCGGGTGCGGAGGCGCGCATCGCCCGGGCCGCCGCGCGGCGGGAGTGGTGGGCGCGGTCGGCCGGGGCGAACCTGGTGATCGGTGCTGCCACGGTCGGCGGGATCCTGTTCCTCGTGGTGCTCCTCGGCTGACCGGCCGACCCCTCCATCCCGGACATACCGGGATGATTGCGGGAAGTGGGTGTGTGCTGCGTCACGTTCGAGTTCAATGACGTGACGTGCCGCACACGCGAACACCTGCAGGGGGCCCAGGTGACTGCATCCGGACGTGATGAGACCGCCGACGATCTGCTCGCAGCGCTGCTGGACGGGATGGACGCGGCCTTGTGCGCGTTCGACGCCGACGGCGTGATCACCCATTGGAACCGTGAGGCCGAGCGGATCCTGGGGTGGTCGGCGATCGAGGCCGTGGGGCGCAAGGGGTTCGCGGGGTGGGCCGTGCGGCCCGCCGACGCGCAGGACGTGCAGGACCGGCTCATGGCCGCCCAGGACGTACCGGGGCGGCAGGTGCACGAGTTCGCGCTGCTGACCAAGGGCGGCGGGCGGGTGCTCGTGCGGACCCAGTCCGCGGGGGTGCCGGGCGCCGACGGGAAACCGGCCGGGGTGTACTGCGCCTTCAGCGAGGTGCACGCGCAGATCGACCTGGAGCGTTCCATCGCCCTGAGCGAGGCGCTGATGGAGGACGCCTCCTGGGGCGTCGTCCTCGTGGATGTGGACCTGCGGCCCGCCGTGGTCAACGCCCATGCCGCCCGCGCCTTCGGCTCCGGCCGCACCGCGTTGCTCGGGCGGCCGCTGGGGGAGCTGCTGGCGCAGGGGGTGGAGGAGCTGGAGGGGGCCCTGCAGCACGTGCTGGCCGAGGGCGCGCCCCCGGCCCCGGCGGAGCTGTGGGTGTCCGTACGGGGCCCCGAGGGCGTGCGGCGGCGGTGCTGGCGGTGCGGGTTCCTGCGCCTGGCGTCGCCGCTCGCGGAGGAACCCGTACCGCTCGGGGTCGCGCTGCTGTTCCAGGACGTCACCGAGGCCCGCCAGGCGCAGCTGGACACGGCGCAGCTGCGGTTCCGGTCCCATCAGCTGTACCGGGCCGGGCGGGCCGCCGCCGAGTGCGAGGACCCGGCCGAGGCGGCGGCGGTACGGCTGGAGTTCGCCCTGGCGGGCTTCGCCGAGCACGCGCTGGTGGACGTACTGGAGCCGGAGCCGGTACGGGACCCCGCGCGGCTGCTGCGCTGGGCGGCGTCCCCGCCCGGACTGCCCGGGCTGCCCGAGCCCGGGACGATCCCGGTGCGCTACGAGGCGGGCCACCCGGCGCTGCAGGCGCTGGACCGGGCCGGGTCGGTGCGGACCAGTTCCCCGCGCGGGCAGGCCGACGGGGTGTGGGCGGGCGCCCGGCGCTGGCCCGAGGGCGCGGCGCACGCCCTGTGCACGGTGCTGCGCAGCCGGGGCCGGAGCCTGGGGACGCTGACGTTCCTGCGGGGGCCGTCCCGGGCCGCCTTCGAGCGCGCGGACGCGGCGTACGCGGAGGAGGTGGCGGCCCGTGTCGCGGCGGATCTGGACCTGGCGGGGCGGTGATGGGCCCCGGCACGGCCAGGAACGGCGACCTAGTGGCGGAAGAAGATGCGGTCGCCGTACTCCTGCATGACGCGGCCGTTCCACTCGTGGCCGCCGTCCACGTTGCCCGAGCGCAGGAGCGGCGGTTCGACGCCGCGGGAGACGAGCTCGCCGGCCGCGGCGGCCATGACCGCCTGCATGATCGCGCTGGTCACGACGGTGGAGGCGGGGGCGAAGGGGGCTTCGATGCCCTCGTGGGTGAGCTCGGCGTCGCCGACCGCGATCTTGCTGTCGAGGACGATGTCGCAGTGGTCCTTGAGGAAGGTCCCGGAGACGTGGCGGGACCTGGTGCCGGTCGCGTAGGCCACCGAGGTGACGCCGATGACCTTGAGGCCGATCGCGCGGGCGTTCATGGCCATCTCGACCGGCAGGGCGTTGCGCCCGGAGAGGGAGATGATCACGAGGACGTCGCCGTCACTGGCCGGGCTGCTGTCCAGGACCGCCCCGGCGAGGCCGTCGACGCGCTCCAGGGCGCTGCCGAGGGTGGCGGGCATGACGTCGATGCCGACGGTGCCGGGCACGGCGAGGAAGTTCATCAGGGCGAGTCCGCCGGCCCGGTAGACCACGTCCTGGGCGGGGAGCGAGGAGTGCCCGGCGCCGAAGGCGAAGAGCTTGTTCCCGGCGGCCACGGCGTCCGCGATGACGGTTCCGGCCTCGTTGATGCGGGCGGACTCCTCGTCCCGGACCCGCTCCAGCAGACCGATCGCGGCGTCGAAGAACTGACCGGCCAGCTTGCTCTCGCTCATACGCCGATGGCCTTCCGGGGTGGGAGTGGGTGAGGTTGTCGTCCGTGTCCGCCGCTCACCGTGCGGTCTGGACCAAGGGCGTGTCAATACGAACTTCCATCCAAGGGCCGAAAGGCCCGGTGGGCGGCGCAATGAGAGGTGCCCGGAGGGGCTGGAGGGGCGTTTTCGGGCAGTCCGGAACGGCCCTTGACGTCCTACACGGGACGGTTGTCGGCGTGATGGGTCAGAATTGGGAGCAGGGCCAGCGCACGCAATCCGAGGGGCACGAATGTCCGGACTGATCGATACCACGGAGATGTACCTCCGCACCATCCTCGAACTGGAAGAGGAAGGTGTGGTCCCCATGCGCGCCCGCATCGCCGAGCGGCTCGACCAGAGCGGCCCGACGGTGAGCCAGACGGTGGCGCGGATGGAGCGCGACGGCCTGGTGGCCGTCGCCAGCGACCGGCACCTGGAGCTGACCGACGAGGGGCGCAAGCTGGCGACGCGGGTGATGCGCAAGCACCGCCTCGCGGAGTGCCTGCTCGTCGACGTCATCGGTCTGGAGTGGGAGCAGGTGCACGCCGAGGCCTGTCGCTGGGAGCACGTGATGAGCGAGGCGGTGGAGCGGCGGGTGCTGGAGCTGCTGCGCCACCCGACCGAATCGCCGTACGGCAACCCGATCCCGGGGCTGGAGGAGCTGGGCGAGAAGGCCGAGGCCGATCCGTTCCTGGAGGAGGGCATGGTCAGCCTGTCCGAGCTGGACCCGGGCGTGGAGGGCAAGACCGTGGTGATCCGCCGGATCGGTGAGCCGATCCAGACGGACGCGCAGCTGATGTACACGCTGCGCCGGGCGGGCGTACAGCCCGGTTCGGTGGTCAGCGTGACCGAGTCGCCCGGCGGTGTGCTGGTCGGCAGCGGGGGCGAGGCGGCGGAGCTGGACGCGGACGTGGCCTCCCACGTGTTCGTCGCGAAGCGCTGACGGACGGAGGGGCTGGGGGGTCGTCGACAGGCTGACGCACGGTCGTTCGATCAGGTCGCCAGTGCGAGCGAATCCGACTGGTGTCGGCCTGCGCGGACCGGTGTGGATCTGTATGGATGGTCCCGGGGGGGTGGGGGGAGGGGGGGGGGGCCCCCCCCCCCCCCCCCTTCCCCCCCCCCCCCCCCCCCCCCCCCCCCCCCCCCCCCCCCCCCCCCCCCCCCCCCCCCCCCCCCCCG
>NZ_JBHWMB010000031.1:55654-99590 GCF_042730015.1 Streptomyces sp. NPDC059957
GTGGGGGGGGGGGGGGGGGGGGGGGGGGGGGGGGGGGGGGGGGGGGGGTGGGGGGGGGGTCCCCCGCCCCCTCCCCCCCCTGGGACCGGTCCTCCCCTGCTTGACCTGGAGCCCCGAGCTCTCAAGGTCATCCCTTCGGACCGTCTTCCCCGAGCGGCCCGCCTCCCTGTTGAAAGGATCTCCATCGGCAGCGCCGGTCAATCCTTGAGCAAGGTCACTCGAAAGAGCGGTGTTGTCAGCGAGAACCCCGTTTTCGAATACGGGTTCGATACTGTGGCCGGGAGCGAAGGGGGTGCATCTGCGGTGGTACGACGCCTCGATGTGACGGGGGCCGACGGCGTACGCCTGGCGGCCTGGGAGTTCCACGAAGCGACCGCGGAGCCTGAGCCGTCGGCGTCGCAGTCGCATTCGCAGTTTCCGTCGCCGTCTCCGTCACAGGATCCGTCGCCGTCGGGTGAGCCCGCGGCCCTCTTACTGCACGGTCTGATGGGCCGCGCCTTCCACTGGACGGGCACTGCCCGCTGGCTCGGCGCGAGCCACCGCGTCGTGGCCCTCGATCAGCGCGGCCACGGCCAGAGCGAACGCCCGCCGACCGCCGGCCCCGGCGGCCCCGCCAGTTCCGTCGCCTACGGGCGCGAGGCCTTCGTGGCCGACGCCGAAGCGGCCGTCGAGCAGCTCGGCCTCGCGCCGGTGACGCTGATCGGCCATTCCATGGGCGCCCTCACCGCCTGGCAGCTCGCGGCCCGCCGCCCCGATCTCGTAGCGGCCCTGGTCATCTGCGACATGCGGGCGTCCGCGCTGGGGGAGGCCTCGCAGCAGGAATGGGAGGAATGGTTCCGGCACTGGCCGCTGCCGTTCCCCACCCAGGACGCCGCGCGGCGCTGGTTCGGCGAGGACGATCCGCGGGTGGAGCGCCCGGACCCCGGCCGGGGCGAGTTCTTCGCGGAGGTGATGCACGAGGCCGACGACGGCTGGCGCCCGCTGTTCTCGCGCCGCCAGATGCTGACCGCGCGGGAGACGTGGGTGCACGACGCGCACTGGGAGGAACTCGCCCAGGTGCGCTGCCCGACGCTGGTCGTCCGCGGCCTGGACGGCGAGCTGGGCCGGGCCGAGGCCCAGGAAATGGTCCGCGTCCTGCCGGCCGGGCAGTACGCCGAGATCCCGGATGCCGGCCACTACCTCCACTACGACCAGCCGACGGCTTGGCGCGCGGTGGTGGAGCCGTTCCTGGAGGGCATCAAGGCATCGGCGTGAGGCGCCGATGCCTTGATGGGCGCCGGCTGCAGCACAGGCGGGCGTTCAGAGGCCGCCCAGCAGGGCGAGTTGTTCCGGCAGCGGGAGGGCTTCGCCCGTGGTGAAGGCGGTCGCGAAGGCCTCCGGGCCCAGGGCCGCGCGGGCCCGGGCCGCCGCCCGGTCGGTGTCGGTGCGTTCCGCCCGGGGGCGCGGGGTGCCCGCCGAGGCGCGCAGGGCCGTCGCCGTGCCCAGCAGGGAGGCCGCCCGGGCGGGCGGGAGCACCCCCGCCAGGCCTTCGAGGGCCAGCGCGAGCGCGCGGGGGTCCCCGGAGCGGCGGGCCGCCGCGAGGCCTTCCCGGTGCAGGGACTCCGCCGCGGCCGGGTCGCCCCGCAACTCCGCGACGTACCCCAGCTCCGCCAGGACCAGCGCCGCCCCGGAGTCCACGCCGAGCCGCCGGTTCCAGTCGAGCCACGGCCGCAGCCGGGCCTCGGCGCCGTCCAGGTCGCCGCCGCGCCGCGCGCCTAGGGCGAGTCCGATCGCCGCGAACTGCTCGGCCGGGCGGTGGCCTTGCTCCTCCGCCAGCCGCAGGGCCTGCTCGTGCAGCGCGGCCGCGCGCGCCAGGTCCCCGGTCAGCAGCGCGATGCGGCCCTGCCGGGCCAGCCGGAAGGAGGCGTGCGTCCACAACTCCAGCTCCTGCGCGTCCCGTACACCGTCCTCGTGCAGCCGCGCCGCGGCCGGGTAGTCCCCGGTCACCTCGGCGAGGATGCCGAGCTGCTCGGAGGTCTGCAACTGGCCCCAGCGATCACCCAGTTCGCAGAACACGGCGGCGGCTGCCTCCGCGTTGCGGCGCAGTTCCGCGAGGTCGCCGTCGTACATCGCCCGCGTCGAGAGGGTGAGCAGCGCCACCGCCTCGCCCCATCGGTCGCCGCTCTCGCGGAACCGGGCGGGGAAGGGGGTGAGTTCTTCCTCCAGTACGCCGGAGCCGAAGCCGCACCGGGCGTAGGTCAGCAGCCACTGTGTCCGGAGGTCGGCGCCCGAGAAGTCGCGGCCGAGGTGGCTGTCGTCCCCGCCGAGCAGCGCGAAGGCGGCGTGCAGGGCCGTGGCCCCGGCCGCTCCGGTGGCCTCGGTGGCTTCCCGGATCCGGCCGCGCAGGAACCAGTACCAGGACTGCGCGCCGACCAGCCGCAGCCCCAACTCCCCTGCGCCCGTGTGCTCCAGGGCGGCCCGGGCGTTGGGTCCCTCCCGGTCGAGCCGCCGCAGCCACTCGCCCTGCCCGGGCCCGTGCAGCCGCTCGGCCGCGCTCTCGGCGAACCCGGTGTAGTACTCCGCGTGCCGCTGCCGGGTCGCGGCCGTCTCCCCGGCGGTGCTGAGCCGCTCCAGCCCGTACGCGGCCACCGACTCCAGCAGCCGCAGGCGCGAGCCGCCGTACGCCGAGGCGGAGTACGCGGCGTCGCCGTACGCCGAGGTCACGAGCGAGCAGTCGACGAGCCGGGTGAGCAGATCGAGCACGTCCTCACGGGCAACCCGGTCACCTGCGCCGCCTCCGCCCCCGCCCCTGCCCCCGCCCTCGACTCCGCCCCGCGGGTCCTCGTCCGCGCACACCGCCTCGGCCGCCTCCACCGTGAATCCGCCCGCGAACACCGACAGGCGGCGCAGGACCGTCGCCTCCGCCGGGGAGAGCAGCTCCCAGCTCCAGTCGATCGTCGCGCGCAGCGTGCGCTGGCGGGCCGGGGCGTCGCGGCGGACCTGGTTGAGCAGGCGGAAGCGGTCGTGCAGGCGTTCCGCCAGTGCCTGCACCCCCAGGACCCGTACCCGCGTCGCGGCGAGTTCCAGCGCGAGCGGGATCCCGTCCAGCCGGCGGCAGATCAGGGCCACGGCCTCCGCGGTGCCGGGGTCGAGGGCGAAGCCGGGGGCGGCGGCGGCCGCGCGGGCCGCGAACAGTTCCACGGCCTGGGCCTCCGCGAGCGGGGCGACGGCCTCGATCACCTCGCCCGAGAGCGCGAGCGGCTCCTGGCTGGTGGCGAGGACGCGCAGGCCGGGGGCGCGGCGCAGGAGCCGTTCGGCGAGGGCCGCGGCGGCGGGGAGGAGGTGTTCGCAGTTGTCGAGTACGAGGAGTGCCGCGCGCCGCCGCAACGCCTCGGCGAGCCGGTCTTCGACGGAGCCGCCGCCCGCGTCGTCCTCGCGCATCCCGATCGCGGCGGCCACCGCTTCGGCGACCGACGTGCCTTGTGCGCCCGCGAGTTCCACGAACCACACCCCGTCGGGGTACGCGTCCTCCAGCCGGGACGCCGCGGCCAGCGCGAGCCGGGTCTTGCCGACGCCGCCGGGCCCGCACAGCGTCACGAGCCGGCCCGCCCCGAGCGCCGCGCACACCCGGGCGACGGCCTCCTCGCGGCCCACGAGGGAGCTGACGGGCGTGGGCAGGTTGCCGCCGCCCCCGAACGCCCGGCTGCCCCGGGGCGCCTGCTCGGCCCGCTCCGGCGGACGGGGCGGGCCCGGCTCCGCGGCCGGGCCCAGCGCGGGGTCCTGACGGAGGATGGCTTCGTACAGGGCCGAGAGCTCCGCACCGGGGTCGATGCCGAGTTCCTCGGCGAAGAGCCCGCGCAGGTGCGCGTAGACGGCGAGGGCCTCGTTCTGGCGGCCGGCGCGGTACAGCGCCCGCATCTGGCTGCCGCGCAGCCGCTGGCGCAGCGGGTGGGCGGCGGCAGGACCGGCCAACTCGTCGGCGAGGTCGCGGTGTTCGCCGAGCTCGAGGCGGGCCTCGGCCAGGTCCTCGTACGCCGTGATCCGCTGCTCCTCCAGCCGGGCGATCGCCGCCCGCGTGAAGGCGGCGTCCCGGAAGTCGGCGTACGCCTCCCCCTGCCACAGCCCGAGGGCCCGCGCCAGCAGTTCCGCCCTGGCCCGCGGCTCCGCCTCCTTGCGCGCGGCCGCCGTCAGCTCCGCGAAGCGGTCCGCGTCCACGGCCCGCGCCGGAGCGCGCAGGGCGTAGCCCGCGGGACCGTACGCGACGAGAGCGCGCGCGCCGTCCTCGGCCTGGGCGAGGGTCCGGCGGAGCTGGGAGACCTTGGTCTGGAGGGTGTTCCCCGGGTTGCCGGGGGCGGTGTCGCCCGCCTCGCCCCACAGGTCCTCGATCAGCCGGTCCACCGGCACGGGCCGGCCGTCGCGTACGAGGAGGGCCGCGAGCAGGGCCCGTACCTTCGCCTCGGGAACGGGCACGGGGGTCCCGTCATCCGTGCGGACGGTCAGTGGCCCCAGCACCTCGAAACGCATGCCGCAACGTTACTTCTTGCCCCTCAGACCGGTTGCGTGCGGCCGTGCGCGGTCCCGTGCGCGGTCCCGTGCGTGAAGCGTGCGCGGCCCGTGCGCGGCCCCGGACAAGGTGCTCCTGTGACCGCGACGGAGCGGTCACGGAAACACCGGAAACACCGGAAGCACCGGAAGGAAGAGCCACATGACCAAGACCACCCTCTCCCGCGAGATCCGCCTCGCCTCCCGCCCCGTGGGCGAGCCGGGCCCGCACCACTTCGACCTGGTGGCCACCGAGGTCCCGGAGCCCGCCGAAGGGCAGATCCTGGTCCGCAACACCTGGATGTCCGTGGACCCGTACATGCGGGGCCGGATGGACGACGCCCCCTCCTACATCCCGCCCTTCGCCCTCGATACGGCCCTCGAAGGCAGTGCGATCGGCGAGGTCGTGGCCTCCCGCTCCGCGTCGGTGCCGGTCGGGGCGACCGTCTCGCACTTCCTCGGCTGGCGGGAGTACGCGGTCCTCGACGCGGCGGTCGCCACTGTCGTGGACCCCGCGGTCGCCTCGCAGTCCTCGTACCTCGGTCCGCTCGGCACCACGGGCCTGACGGCGTACGCGGCGCTGACCCGTACCGCCCCGGTCAAGGAGGGCGACGTCGTCTTCGTCTCCGCGGCCGCCGGCGCGGTTGGCAGCGTCGCCGGGCAGCTGGCGCGGAGCCTGGGCGCCTCCCGGGTGATCGGCTCGGCGGGCGGCCCGCTGAAGACGAAGAAGCTGCTGGACCGCTTCGGCTACGACGCGGCCGTGGACTACCGCCAGGGCGACCTGGCCGGCCAGCTCGCCGAGGCGGCCCCCGAGGGCATCGACGTCTACCTCGACGCGGTCGGCGGCGACCACCTGCAGGCGGCCATCGGCGCGATGCGCCAGGGCGGGCGGATCGCCATGGTCGGCGCGATCAGCGGCTACAACGCCACCGCTCCGGCGGTGGGTCCGGACAACCTCTTCCAGGCCGCGGCCCGCGAGGTGACCCTGCGCGGGATGCTCGTCTCCAGCCACTTCGACCTGTTCCCGGAGTGGATCGGCCGGGCGGCGGGATGGCTGGCGGGCGGCAGCCTGCGCACGGAGGAGACCGTCGCCGAGGGCATCGAGCACGCCCCGGAGGCCTTCCTCGGCATGATGCGCGGCGCGAACACCGGCAAGATGCTGGTCCGCCTCTCCCCGGAGGCCGCCACCGCGAGCGTCTGCGACCTCACCGCCGCCGATGCCCGATGAGCGCCGCCCTGGTGGTCATGGCCCACCCCCGCGGAGATTCCCTGACCGCCCAGCTCGCCCGCCGCGCCGTGGCCCGGCTGGAGGCCGACGGCCACACGGTCGACGTGCTCGATCTGCACGCCGAGGGCTTCGACCCCCGGATGGGCACCGAGGACGAGCCGGACTGGTCGGACCCGGACAAGGAGTACTCCGCCGAGACCCGGGCCCACATGGAGCGGATCGCCGCCGCCGAGATCCTCGTGGTGGTCTTCCCGCTCTGGTGGTTCGGCCTCCCGGCCATCCTGAAGGGCTGGATCGACCGGGTCTGGAACAACGGCTTCGCCTACGGCCGCAGCCACCCGCTCCTGAAGGGCAAGCGGATGGTCTGGATCCCGCTGGTGAGCTACCCGGAGGCGAAGTTCAAGGAGCTCGGCTGGGACGGGCCGGTGGACCGCCTGCTGCGCGTCGGCATCTCGCAGTACTGCGGCATCGAGGAGGCCACCGTCCACTTCGTCTACGATTCCCTGAGCGCGGGCGAGTCGGCCCTGGCGGAGGCGGACAGTGCCCTGGCGCCGCCCCGGTGACCGGCAGGTGCCGTTCTGCGGAGCCGTCCCGTGACGCGGCCGGCACCTGACAGCCGCCCGTCAGCGGTACCGGACGTCCCTCACCCCGCACGCGTGCAGCCCGTCGAGGCCGGTGAACTCTCCGCCGACCCGTCGACCAGTGCCACGGGGCCCGTCGCCGTCCGGAACCGGTGAGCAGCAGCCCGGTCGACGGTGCGTCAGCCCTTGCTGACCGCCAGCAGGATCTCCGGGAGCTTGCGCACCACCGCCGGGGCCGCGAGGCGCAGTCCGGCCCAGGTGGCCAGTGCGCCCCAGGCCACGCCCAGGGGGAGCAGGATCCAGGCCAGGGACTTCTGGTCCGTGGAGCTGAAGTAGATGGCCAGGGCGATCAGCGGGGAGCTGACCAGGGCCGAGGCGAGCAGGCCGCCGAGGAGGGCCGCCCACGCCAGGGCGCCCTGGCCCGGGGCGACGCTCTTGAAGGCGCCGTCGGTCGGGATCGAGTACGCGAGGTGGGCGGAGGCCAGGGCTCCCGTGGACAGCATCGAGCCGAGCAGGGCCAGGGCCAGGCCCAGGGCGCCGGGCAGGCCCGCCCAGTCGCCGAGCAGGCCCGCCGTGACCACCGCGACCAGCACCGTGAAGGGTACGGTGACCAGCGCGAGGGCCAGGGCGCGGGCGCGCAGTTCCACGTACGCGTCCCGGGTGCTCGAAATGGTCTGCGCGACCATCCAGAACGCCGAGGTGTCCTGCCCGAACTGGTTGTACATCTGCAGGCCGAGCATGCCGGAGGCGAAGCAGGCCAGGTACACCGAGCCGCCGCCTTGGACGGCGTTGGCGACCGGGATGATCAAGCCGAGCGCCAGGGCCGACACCCAGGCCGCCTTGGTCTTCGGATCGCGCACCATGTAGCGCAGCACGCGCTGGGCGGCCGCGCCCGTACGGTCGTCCGGCAGGAGCGACCAGCCGCCGCCGGCCGCGCCGTTCGCCGCCTTCTTCGTCTTCTTCTCCTTGACGGCCGCGATCGTCGAACCGTCCGGGGTGACCATCAGCTTGGTCAGGCTGCGCTCCCAGAACCAGAGCAGCAGGCCGAGGGCCGCGACCGTGATGAGGAGCTGGGCGGCCGCGATCCCGTACGAGCCCTCGCTCGCGGAGTCCACCATCCCGAGGGCCGTCGCGGGCGGCAGCCAGCGCAGGACCGCCCCGGCCGGCTCCAGCTTGTCCAGGCCGCCGGTCTGGAACAGCCGCTCGGCGGCGAAGTTGGCCACCTGCGCGCCGACCGCGATCAGCAGGCCGCTGAGCAGCGCGAGGTCGCGCCCCTTGCGGCTGGTCAGCAGCCGGACGTTGGCGGTGGCCACCGTCCGGGCCAGCGCCACGCAGCCGACCAGCAGCAGCGGTACGGCCAGGACGGCGGCAACCGCGCCGGCCGCGCCCCGGGCGACGGCGATCGCCGAGCCGACGGCCAGGCACAGCGTGAACAGCGGCCCGATGCCGATGAGCGAGGCGGCCAGCATGGCCCGTACGAGCGGACGCGGGCGCAGCGGCAGCATGACCAGCCGGGTCGGGTCGAGCGTCTCGTCTCCGGTGGCGAAGAACAGCGGGACGAACGTCCAGCACAGGGCCGTGATCGCCGCGAGCAGGACGACGACCGCGCCGGCGTGCGCGTTGCCGCGCAGCACGGTGAGGCCGAGCGTGGCGAGGAAGGCGATGACGAGCGCGAAGGCGAGGGCGCAGAAGTAGGCGGCCTTGCGCATCGGGGAGCCCTTGAGCCCGTTGCGCAGCAGGGTCAGCTTGAGGCGGACGAAGAGCGGGGTGATGTTGACGGACGCGGCCGCAGAAGCGGAGGTGCCGGCGGTCCCGGATGCGGGTTGCGCCTGCGCCTGCGTAGCCGTGGGCATGGTGGCGGGCGTGGGCGTGGGCGTGCTCATCGGACGCCCGCCCCGTTGCTCCCGCCGTTGGCCGCGGCTCCGCCGCCGAGCCAGTCCAGGGACTCGCCCGTGGCCCGGCCCTGTGCTCCGACCAGCTCCAGGAACGCTGCCTGCAGCGAGGGCGCGTCGCCCCGTACGTCGGCCAGCGGGCCCGCGGCCCGGATCCGGCCGGAGGCCATGACGGCCACCCAGTCGCACAGCGACTCGACGAGCTCCATGACGTGGGAGGAGAAGACGACCGTGGCTCCGGAGGAGGTGTAACGTTCCAGCACTCCGCGGATGGTCTGCGCGGACACCGGGTCGACGCCTTCGAACGGCTCGTCCAGGAACAGCACTTCGGGGTTGTGGAGCAGCGCGGCCGCCAGACCGATCTTCTTCCGCATGCCCGTCGAGTAGTCGACGATCAGCTTGTTCTGCGAACCGGCCAGGTCCAGGATGTCCAGCAGCTGGGTGGCCCGGCTGTCCGTCTCCGGGCCCGGGAGCCCGCGCATCCGGCCCATGTAGCCGAGCAGTTCCCGGCCGGAGAGCCGCTCGAAGAGCCGCAGTCCCTCCGGCAGTACGCCGATCCGGGACTTCACCGCCACCGGGTCCGCCCACACGTCGTGCCCGGCGACGATGACCCGGCCCATGTCCGGGCGCAGCAGCCCGGTCACCATCGAGAGGGTCGTCGTCTTGCCCGCGCCGTTCGGCCCGACCAGGCCGACGAACTGGCCGGCCGGCAGCTCCAGATCGATCCCGGACACGGCCACCTGCTCGCCGAACCGCTTCCACAAACCCTCGACCCGTACGGCGGGTGCGGCGGCCGGTGCCGGTCGTGCGCCGCCGCCCGTTCCGTCCGCTCCGCCGATGGCAACGCCCTGGTCCGGCATGCGCCTGCCTCTCGTTCCTGTGCCCCGTGTCCTGCTTTTCTCACCATAGGAGGAGGGGGAGAGGCCGAGCAGTTACGTATGTCATGAGTTTCCGCGCGGAGACCGCCCCTGGTCAGGGGCGGGTGGAGCGGGCGGAGCGGGCGGGTCGGGTAGAGCAGGTGGGGCGGGTGGTGCGGGGATCACGCCGTGCGTCGGGCCCGTTCCGCCGCCGCCTCGCGGCCGCACGCGTAGGCCAGGGCGTCGATCAGCTCCTCCACGTCCGGCAGCCACCGGTTCGCGGCCGTGGGCGGCTGCGCCCACTGCACGCAGCCGCGTCCGCCGATCCGGGTCGGCGGCGCGGCCACGTACTCGCCCTCGCCGCGCGCGACCAGGTCGAGCTGGGCCGGCTGCCAGCCGATCTTGCGCAGCAGGTCGGGCACCTTCGCCCCGGCGCCGGGCAGGACGAAGAACAGCATCCGCCCCGCCGGGTTGGCGATCACCGGTCCGAGGGTGCGCTGCATGCGCTGGAGCCGGGCCAGCGCGAGGAAACCGGCCGCGTCCGGGACGTCGAGGGCGTCGAAGGTCCGGCCGGTGGGCAGCAGGATGGCGGCCTTCGGGTTCTTGCCCCAGAGCCGCCTGACCTGCACGGCGCTGCCCGATGCCTGCGAGGCCCAGTCCTTCCCCGCCGCGTGCGCGCCGGGCGCCGGGCACTGGGCGCCCCCGCACGAGCACTGCTCCCGCCCGTCGACGGACTCCAGCCAGGTGCCGGCGAAGACATCCCAGTGCCGTTCTTCCGTGTACCGCACGGCATGGTCCAGCAGCGACTCACTGCGCTGCAGGGGGATGGGCGCGGTCTCCGTGACTCCGATGGTCTCTTCCACGTGCAACACAACTCTTGCGGTCACCGGGGGTTACGGGCGTAAACCGGCCGGGCTGCGGAGCATCGATCCTGCATGCGGGGCGCATCGGTGCATCACGGGGGGCGCGTAGGAGGCCGGGGCGCCGGAGGTGGGTAGCGACAGGACGCAATGGGGAAGATTCCCCGCACATCAGGCGGGAAGTGATCATTCGAACGATCACCCGCGTCTCTGGGGGTTTTCATGGCAGCCAGGCCTCTCGTCGCCCGCCAGCCGAACGAACGGCTGCAGGCGCTCATCCAGGAAGCCGGGTGCTCCAATGCCGGGCTCGCCCGGCGCGTCAACATGTGCGGGGCCGAGCACGGCCTCGACCTTCGCTACGACAAGACCTCCGTGGCCCGCTGGCTGCGCGGGCAGCAGCCGCGCGGCCGGGCTCCCGGGATCATCGCCGAGGCGCTGGGCCGCAAGCTCGGCCGGACCGTCACCATCGACGAGATCGGCATGGCCAACGGCAAGAACCTCGCCTCGGGGGTGGGCCTGCAGTTCTCCCCGACCGTCATCGGGGCGATCGAGCAGGTCAGCGAGTTGTGGCGGAGCGATGTGGGCCGGCGCGACTTCCTGTCCGGATCGAGCGTGGCCTCCTCGGCGCTGGTCGAACCGAGCCGCGACTGGCTGATCACCGGGGCCGACGCGCAGGTCGCGCGCAGCGGCGGCTCCCGGGTCGGGATGTCGGACGTGGAGGCGGTACGGGCCACCACGCAGGCACTGAAGGACCTCGACCACCGCTTCGGCAGCGGGCACGTGCGCCCGGTGGTCGTGCACTACCTCAACTCGGTCGTCTCGGGTCTGATCGGCGGCTCGTACCGGGAGCCGGTCGGCCGGGCCCTGTTCGCGGCGGTCGCCCGACTGACCGAGCTGGCGGGCTACATGGCGGTGGACACGGGCCAGCCGGGCCTGGCGCAGCGGTACTACATCCAGGCCCTGCGGCTCGCGCAGGCGGCCGGAGACCGGGCGTACGGGGGCTACGTCCTGGCGGCGGCGATGAGTCACCTGGCGGCGGAGCTGGGCAACCCGAGGGAGATCGCGCAGCTCGCGAGAGCGGCACAGGAGGGCACGCGGGGCCAGGTCACCCCCCGGGTGGAGGCCATGTTCTACGCGGCGGAGGCGCGGGGGCACGCGCTGCTCGGTGACGCGCGGTCGACGGCGGTGCTGTCCTCGCGGGCGGTCACCGCGCTGGAGCGGGCGGAACCGGAGTCGGGGGACGACCCGGAGTGGATCCGGCACTTCGACGGGGCGTACCTCGCGGACGAACTGGCGCACTGCCACCGGGACCTGGGGCAGGCCGACGCGGCGGCGAAGCGTGCGGAGGAGGCTCTGCGGGACCTTCCGGCGGGGAAGGCGCGGCGCCGGGCGATCGGACTGCTGCTCTTGGCGGCGGCGCGGGTGCAGCAGCGTGAGGTGGAGGCGGCCTGTCAGACGGCGACGCAGGCGGCGGAGCTGCTGTCGGGCATCCGCTCCCACCGCGGTGCGGTGTACCTGGAGGACTTCCGCAGCCGGCTGGACCCGTACCGGGAGGAACCGGCCGCTCGGGAGTTCACGGCCCGCCTGGAGCCGGTGGGCTGACCGTCCCCGGCGCCGCTGCCGCGGACCGGGCCGGGGATGATCTTCGGCGGGGGCGGGCCTGCCGGGGGAGGGGGGTGACCGGGTAGCGTGAGCCGACGGTTCCGCGGACGCGGACAGGTCGGAGAGGGAGTTCCGGTGACGGAGAGCGGACAGGGCGGCAGCCCGCAGGCAGGCGCGCCGTGGGGCCGGCCCGCACAGCCGCCGGCGGAGCCGCCCGCGCAGCCCGGCGGGGAGCCGGAGTACGTGCAGGGCCCGCCCTCCTACGGCTACCCCGCACCCGGCGGACCCTCCTACGGCTACCCGCAGGGTCATGTGGTCGGCCCCGGCTACGAGGGCCCCGGAGACCCGCACGGCTACGGTTATCCGCCGCTGCCGGAGGCCGCCACCCAGTACATTCCGCCGGTCCCCGCGGCTCCCGCGCACGGCGAGGCGGCGGGGCAGTACATACCGCCGGTCCCCGCGTACGGCGAGGCGGCGACCCAGTACATCGCGCCGGTCCCCGCGGCCCCCGCGCACGGCGAGGCGGCGACCCAGTACATCGCGCCGGTCCCGGCGGCCCCCGCGCACGGCGAGGCCGCGACCCAGTACATCGCGCCGGTCCCGGCGGCCCCCGCGTACGGCGAGGCCGCGACCCAGTACATCGCGCCCGTTCCGGCGGCCCCCTCCCATGACGAGGCCGCGACGCAGTACATCGCGCCGGTTCCGGCCGCGCCCGCCGATCCCGCCGCCGGGTTCGACGAGATGTTCCGGGGGGACACGCAGCTGCTGCCCCCCATCGAGGAGCCGGTGCTCCCCCAGCAGCCACGCCGGCCCCAGCCCCAGCCCCAGCCGCAGCAGCACCCGCAGTACGCGCAGCAGCGCCAGCCCCAGCACCAGCAGTACGCGCCGCCGCCGCAGCAGTACCAGCAGCAGCCTCCGCACTATCAGGAGCAGCCGCTCGCCCCCGCCCCGCGCAGGGTCTCGCCCGCGATCATCGGCGCCGTCGTCATCGGCCTGGCCGTCGTCGGGCTCGGGGTCGGTGCGATGCTCGGTGACGGCAAGGCGCAGAACAACGATCCGGCCGCCACGGCGCCCACCCCCACCCCCGGCAGTTCCGCCGCGGACAAGGGGGAGGCCCCGCTGGATCCCGCGCAGCCGCAGGCGGTCCAGCTCGACAAGCTCCTCGCGGACAGCAACGACAGCCGGGCCTCGGTGATCAAGGCCGTCGAGGACATCAAGAGCTGCAGCAACCTGGGCGGGGCGGCCAACGACCTGCGTGACGCGGCCCGGCAGCGCGAGGAGTTGGTGACCCGGCTCCAGGAGCTCAAGGTGGACCAGCTCCCGAACGACGCGAAGCTGACCGCGGCCCTCACCAAGGCGTGGAAGGCCTCCGCCGAGGCCGACAACAGCTACGCGGACTGGGCGGACGACGTGAAGTCCGACGACAAGTGCAAGGACGGCAAGGCCAGGACGACCCGCAACGCCTCCGAAGGCAACAAGGCGAGCGGCGACGCGACCCGGGCGAAGGAGACCGCGGCGGGCCTGTGGAACTCCATCGCCGGCAAGTACGGCCTCACCAAGCGTGACAAGAGTCAGCTCTAGGACGGGCCCTGGGACCTGTACTAGGCCAGGCCCTGGGACAGGCCCTAGCTCGAACGGGGGGCCTGTTCCAGGGTCTTGGTCATGTCCATGGACGGCTCGCCGCCCGGCTGGGCCACCAGGCGTCCCTGCTGGACGACTTGGAAGGTGACCCGGCCGTTGACCATGCGGGGGAAGCCGGAGACTGCGCGCATGTCCTGGTAGCGCCAGCTGAGGTCGGGGGTCAGGCCGCCGGTCGTGACGGGGTCGGACTGGTTGAGCTTGCGCGTGAGGGCGCGGCCGGTGAGCTTCTCGTCCTCCTTGAACCGCTTCACCGTCTCGCTGAACACCGTGTACGCGATCCAGGTGGTCTGGGCGCCGCTGTCGTCGGGGTCCACGGCGTTGTCGCCGAAGGCGTGGTCGGAGATCACGTTGCGCATCTGCGTCCACAGGGGATCGGCGGCGACCGGGTACCAGCTCGTGACGTACGCGCCCTCGAAGGGGCTCTCCTTGCCGCCGGTGCGGTCGACCAGGGCCTGGCTGACCGAGCCCAGCACCGAGGAGACCTGCGGTTTGCGGTTCTGGGAGTCGGCGCGGCGGAAGGCGTCGAAGAAGGTCTCGGTGCGGGCGCCGAGGACGGCGGCCACGCAGCCCTTCTCCTTGCCGTCCTTGCCGTCCCTCGCCGAGGAGGCGCCGCCCTTCCCGGGGGAGGAGGCCGCCAGTGCCTCGCCGGCCTGGACGGAGAGGTCGGCGGAGTCCTCGGCGGCCCGGATGTCGCTGGCCTCGGGCATCTGATTGGCCTTGAGGCCGGCGTTGAGCTGCATGGGCAGGGAATCGCCGGCGAGGGTGTCGGGGCGGACCAGGGCGACCTTGGCGCAGGTGCGCCCCAGCTGGTGGCCGGCTCCGGCCATGAGGACGGGCTGGCCGCCGTTGACGGGGTAGGAGAGCGGGGACTGGAACTCCTCGGAGGAGACTCCGTACCCGCCGATGAAGGGGATGCCCTCGGCTTCCAGCGGGGCCAGGAAGGCGCGTCCGTGCTGGCTGTAGGAGCCGATGACGGCGACGGCCTTCTCGGCGACCGCCTTGCGGGAGCAGTCGGCGGCGCCGGTGGGCGTGTTGCGCTCGTTGCAGGTCAGGACGCGGAGCTTGCGCCCGTTGATGCCACCCTTGGAGTTGACCCAGCGCTCGTAGGCCTTGGCCATGCCCGGCATGCCCGGCATGTTGGTCGCCTTGGAGTCCTCCGGGGCGAAGGTCATGACGGTGAGGGTGTCGGTGCCCCCGGGGCCCCCCGAGCCCCCGGGGAGCACCCCGCAGCCGGCGACGAGAAACGCGCCCATCGCCATGGCCGTGGTCCGGGCCAGAAAGGTGCGGGAGAGTGCTGCTGCGCATCGCCGGGTGGTCATGTGCATGCACCATTCCGCGTCAGGGGTAACTGAGGTGTGAGGTGCGTGCAACATCGGGTGACGTCGAGGTGAATTACGGGTGTCACCCACACGCTGAGTGAGCGCCGGGCGGATCCGGGCCCCCGGGTCCGGGCGCCTGAAGATCACGCCGGACGGGAACGTACGATCGAAAGCGTGACATTCGCCCAAGGTTCGAAGAACTCTTCCCGCCGCGGCGGCCGCTCCTCCACCATGGGCGGCATGCCCCTCAACGACATGCCGTGGTGGCGCTGGCGCAGCAACGTGCGCTCGGCGCTGCACATGCTTTCCGACCCCGCGTTCCAGGAGGACACCTGGCTGGCCGGCGCCGAGGGGTACGGGGACGTCACCGACGCCGTGTACCGGCTCGTCGAGGACACCTGGCTCGACAGCTGGTCCGCCGAGAAGTACGTCGGCACGATCTTCCGCGACTCGCAGGAGGCGGCCCTGGTGGACCTCGCCGTGCTGCGCGTGCTGCGGATCATGCACCAGATAGGCGCCGACGCCCCGGTCTCCGGTTACCTGGAGCATCACGCCTGGCCGGAGGCGGTACGGGCCGCGCGCGAAGCCCACGTACGGCTCGCGACGGCGGACGGGGACGACCCGGACGCGCGGCCGTGCTCGCTGGACGTCCTGAGGATCCTCACGCGCGCGGTGTGATGTGGAAGGCTGTGGGGTCATGAGCGACGACCCGCAGCCCCAGGCCCCGCAGCAGTACGTACTGACCCTCTCATGCCCGGACAAGCAGGGCATCGTGCACGCCGTGTCCAGCTACCTGTTCATGACCGGGTGCAACATCGAGGACAGTCAGCAGTTCGGCGACCGCGACACCGGCCTCTTCTTCATGCGGGTCCACTTCGCGGCCGACGCTCCGGTGACCGTGGAGAAGCTGCGGGCCAGCTTCGCCGCGATCGGCGACTCCTTCCGGATGGACTGGCAGATCCACCGCTCCGACGAGCGCATGCGGATCGTGCTGATGGTGTCGAAGTTCGGGCACTGCCTCAACGACCTGCTCTTCCGCCACCGGATCGGCGCGCTGCCCGTGGAGATCGCGGCGGTGGTCTCGAACCACACCGACTTCGAGGAGCTGGTCGGCTCGTACGGGGTGCCGTTCGTGCACATCCCGGTGACGAAGGACACGAAGGCGGCGGCGGAGGCCCGGCTGCTGGAGCTGGTGCGGGAGGAGAACGTCGACCTCGTCGTGCTCGCGCGGTACATGCAGGTGCTGTCGGACACCCTGTGCAAGGAGCTGAGCGGGCGGATCATCAACATCCACCACTCGTTCCTGCCGAGCTTCAAGGGCGCGAAGCCGTACCACCAGGCCCACGCGCGGGGCGTGAAGCTGATCGGCGCGACCGCGCACTACGTGACGGCGGACCTGGACGAGGGCCCGATCATCGAGCAGGAGGTCGAGCGGGTGGGGCACGAGGTCACCCCGGACCAGCTCGTGGCGATCGGGCGGGACGTGGAGTGCCAGGCGCTGGCGCGGGCCGTGAAGTGGCACAGCGAGCACCGGGTCCTGCTGAACGGGACCCGCACGGTCGTCTTCACCTAGTGCTGTGGCCGGGAAGGTTTGCCGGGTCGCGGCGTCCGGTGCGGTGCATCGCAAGGCGGAGGACCGCGGCTCGTACTGGACGTACTTCCGTGGTCCGACAACGCGGCGAGGTGCCGTGCCGGGCGTCGCGACCCGGTGAACCTTCCCGGTCACAGCACTAGGCCCGGACGCAGGCTGCGCAGGCCGCGCGAGCCGCCCAGGCCCGTGCAGGTCGCGTGGCGGCCCGGTGGGGCCTACATCCGGCTGAGCGAGGCCGCCGCGAAGAGGACGTCGCGGATGGCCTCGCGGTCGCCGTTCTGGCCGACCGCGGCCTCCTCCGGGGAGATGTGGCCCGCGGCGAGCTGGCAGAATTCGGCGCCGTCCAGGGCGATCCGGGCCACGGTGTGGTCCGGTGAGGGTTTCGCCGCGGGGGAGTCCAGGGCGATGTCCCAGCCGCCGCCTCCCGCACCCTCGATCTCCAGGTGCAGGGTCCGGCCCGGCGCCCCCGCCGCGACCAGCCCGCGCGGCGGCGCCGCCAGCCCCGCCCGCCGGCGCCCGGCCAGGGCCGCCGGCAGGAGCCGGGCCGCCAGGTCGATCATCCGGTTCAGGTGCGGCGCGGACGGCGGGTCGTACGGGTAGTCCACCGCCTCCGCGATGTCCACGGCGTGGACCCAGCACTCGAAGGCCCGTTCCAGGAAGGCGTCCCCGAGGGGCAGGGCGAAGGCGCCGTACTCCACGTCCAGTTCGGCGACGCCGCGGCCGGCGAAGGACACCGTGCGGACCAGGGTGTGGCCCTGCTCGCGCCACGGCTCGCGGACCCGGCGGGTGGTCGGGTACGGGGAGTCCTCCCAGAACCGCTCCGTGCGCTCGGTCGGGGTGCCCGCGGGCGCGTCCCGGCCCAGCGGGTCGTCCAGGCCCAGCGCGGCCGCCACGAGGCCGTCCACCGCCAGCAGGTGCCCGATGACCCCGGCCACCGTGGTCCGGCGCGTCTGGCGGCGCTCCTCCTCGAACCACTTCAGCCGGACCGGGGTGTGCCACTCCGAGTCCCCGAAGTCCCGCAGCAGCGCGTCCAGCCGGGCCGTCTCGGTGTCGTACGGGTTCGCCCACACCGGGACCGGGATGCGGGCCGGGCGCTTGCCGAGGCAGTCCTCCAGCACGCGCGAGCGCAGCAGCGGCTTGAGGTCGAGGCTGTCCTCCGGGTGCAGCAGCCCCACGGCGTCGCGCAGCCGCAGCGCCTCCTCGGCGCACGGCGCGCACTCGGTGAGGTGGTCCTCGACGGCCTGGGTCTCCTCCGCGGAGCAGGCCGCCAGGGCCCAGGCGCCGAGCAGGGACTTCAGTACGCCGTGCGTGGGCGGCGGCGCGACCGGGACGGGCTCGGGTTCGGGTTCGGCGGGCACCGGGACGGCGGGGAAGTCGGAGATGTCGGTGTACTCCGGGTACTCCGCGTCGTCGAGGACGGTCAGGTCGTCGAGGTTGTCGAGGTCGTCGGCGGCCCCGCGCGGGCCCGGTATGCGCGCCGGGCCGCCGGGGTTCGGGGGCCGTTCGTACTCTTCGCCGTCATCTTCGCCGAAGGGGCTCGGCGGCGGCATCGTCATCGGGGCGTTCCAAATCCGGAGGGGCCGTAGCCGGGCGGGACGGTGTCCTCGCGCGGAACGGCGTTGGCCGTGGACAGGAGTTGCAGGCCCAGGCGCAGCCGGCGCCGGGCCTCGTCCTCGCTGATCTGCAGGTCGGCGGCGGCCTGCCGGTAGTCGCGGCGCTTGAAGTAGGCGAGTTCGAGCGCGGCCCGCAGGGGTGCGGGCATGGAGGTGACGATGAAGTCGGCGCGGGCCGCCGCGTTGGCTCTGCGCACCTTCTGTTCCAGTTCCTCGCGGGAGCCGTTGCCCAGTTCGGCCTGGCGCAGGCGGGCCACGGCCTGCCCCTGGGTGATGCGGGCGACCCAGGAGCGCATGGAGCCCTGTTTGGGGTCGTAGGCGTCCGGGTTCTCCCAGATGTAGCCGAAGACCTCGCGGGTGACCCGGTCGGCGGCCTTCTCGTCATTGAGGACCCGGTGGGCGAGGCTGTGCACGAGCGAGGCGAAGCGGTCGTACAGCTCTCCGAGCGCGGCGGCCTCGCCGCGGGCCAGGCGTTGCTGCATGCGGCGGTCCCAGCGCGGTGGTGCGTCCTTCGGCATCGTGCCCCCAGCCGGCGTTCCCGGTTTCGCAGCCGTGTGTCGACCACTCGAATGTAGTGGGCATGCAGCGGTCCGCGCCCGTTTTGCCAGAACCTCGTTCCGGAAGCGCGCCCTGCGTGATAGGGGCGTAGCTCGGTGTGAACGGGGTAGTGCGGCCGGGCACATGGGTACAGGCGTACGCGCCCCGCCGCGCTCCTCGTGCGCTGGTTCGATGCGGCCACCTCCTTGCCCGCTTCGCTTAACGCGCAGGCCACGTAGGCCTTACGCTCCTGTCCTGTCTTGAACTGACCCCACCGCATACGTGAAGGCGGAACGCCGAACATGGACAGCGCAGAATACGAGCGCAAGATCGCCGCCCGATTCGCCACCTTCGACCAGGACGGGTCGGGCTATATCGACCGGGAGGACTTCAGTACGGCGGCCAAGGCGGTCCTGGCCGAATTCGCCGTGGCGGCCCGGTCCGACAGGGGGCAGGCGGTGTTCGCGGGCGCGGAGGCCTTCTGGCAGGGCATGGCCGGCATCGCGGACGTGGACGGGGACCAGCGGGTGTCCCGCGAGGAGTTCGTCACGGGCGCGGCGAAGCGGCTGCGGGACAACCCGCACCGGTTTGCGGAGATCGCGCGGCCCTTCCTGCGGGCGGTGATCGCGGTGGCGAGCCCCGCCGAGGACGCCGCCCGCGGCGCGACCCCGGCGGCGACGGCGCGCGTCCTGCGCGTGCTGGGCACCCCGGAGGAACTGGCGGGCCCGGTCGCGGCGGCCCTGGACGCGGACGGCGACGGCCGCATCTCGGAGGACGAGATCCTGGCGGCCTTCGCCGGCTACTGCGGGGTGGCGGCGCCGGACGCGTAGGCCCTGGCAGGGCGGGAGCGGGGAGGCGGGGCCGGAGTCCCGCAGCCCCGCCGCGCCCGTGAGCCGCGCCTGCCCGACAGGGGCCAGGGTCTACGCGAAGCGTTCGCGGAGTTTGTACTTGAGGACCTTGCGCAGGGCGTCGTTGCGGGGGAGCGCCTCGACCAGTTCCAGTTGTTCCGGGAGCTTGTGGGTGGAGAGGCCCTCCGTGCGGAGGTGCGAGGTCACGTCGGCCAGGGTCAGGGGGGCCGCGCCCGGGGGCTGTTCGACGACCGCGCAGACGCGTTCGCCGCGCTCCGGGTCCGGCAGGCCTATGACGGCGACGTCGGCGACGGCGGGGAGCTGGTGGAGCAGGTCCTCGATCTCCTTCGCCGAGATGTTCTCGCCCTTGCGGATGATGACGTCCTTGCTGCGGCCCGTCAGGACCAGGTAGCCGTCCTCGGTGAGGTGGCCGAGGTCGCCGGTGATCAGGTAGCCGTCGGCGTCGAAGACCCCGGTGTTCTGGTCGCGGTTGAGGTATCCCTGGCAGACCGCCTCGCCGCGGAGCCGGACCTCGCCGTCGGTGTCCGGCGGGAGGAGCGCGCCCTCGGGGGTCGTGATGCGGATGGACATGCCCCGCGGGGGCCGGCCCTCGGTGGTGGCGAGGTTCTCCGCGGTGTCGTCCGGGGCGCCCATCGTGATCATGGGGACCTCCGTCATTCCGTAGCCGTGCGTGAGCTGGCAGCCCAGCTCGCGGACGACCGCGTGGTAGATCTCCGGGGGCTTGGGGGCGCCGCCACCCGCGAGGAGGCGGAGGGTGGGGATGAGTTGGGCGGACGGGTCCTTGCGCTGCTCGGTGAGGAACATCGAGTAGAAGGCCGTGGAGCCGCCGGCGACGGTGACCCCGTGGCGCCGGTAGCCGTCCAGGGCGCCGGGCATCGCGAACTTCTCGAACAGGACCGCCGGGAACCCGTAGAGCAGCAGCATCACCGTGTAGTCGGGGCCGGCGATGTGGGCGAACGGGAAGGCCATCGAGCCGACGTCGTCCGGTGACAGGTGCAGGGCGTGGGCCAGGCAGGAGCCGCCCGCGATGAGGGAGCGGTCCGTGTGCAGGACGCCCTTGGGGTCGGAGGTGGTGCCCGAGGTCCAGTAGATCCACCGGACCGAGACGCCCTCCTCGGGGGGCGGGGGGAGCACCGCCGGGTCGCCGGTGGGGAGGGACTCGTAGGCCTCGAAGACGCCGTGCGCGCCGAGGCGGTGCGCCATCGCCGTGTGGTCGAAGCCCCGCCAGACGCCGGGGACTGCGAAGAACTCGGCCTTCGACTCGCGCAGGGCGAAGCCGACCTCGCGGTCCCGGTAGAAGGGGATGACGGGCGTCTGGACGGCGCCGATCCGGGCGAGGGCCACCGAGAGCAGCACGGTCTCGATGCGGGTGGGGAGCTGCCAGGCGACCACCGTGCCGGGGCGCACGCCCATGTCGTGGAGGCCTGCCGCGACCTGCTCGGAGCGGTCGCGCAGTTCCGCGAAGGTCAGCCGGCGGTCGTCGGCGGGATCCTCGGCGGCCTCGATGAGGACGGGTGCGTCGGGGGTCATGGCGGCCCGGCGGGTGATCAGGTCCCAGAGCGTCCGGGACCGGCTGAGTTCGACTGCGGTGCTGTCCGTCATCCCGGACCGACCTCCCCTGGCCGACATGACCTGACGGATAGTCAGATCAAGCGCAGAGCGTAGGGCGCGGACGCTTGTCGGTCCAGAGGCGGGGAGCTAGCTTGGTTCCAGATTTCTGACGCTCCATCAGATTTGCCCGGGCGGCGGATCGGAGCGACGGATCCATTCGGCATGCGGCGAGGGGACACCATGGAACTGCCTCGGATCATCAGCGTCGACGACCACGTCATCGAACCGGCCCACCTCTTCGACGTCTGGCTGCCCGCCAAGTACCGCGACCGCGGGCCCAAAGCGCTCACGGCCGGCATCGGGGAGCTCGCCTACACCGGCGGCAAGTACGTAATCACCATGGACCCCGACGGCCCGCCCACCGACTGGTGGATCTACGAGGACCTGAAGTTCCCGTACAAGCGCAACATCGCCGCCGTCGGCTTCGACCGGGACGAGATGACCCTGGAGGGCATCACCCGCGAGGAGATGCGGCGCGGCTGCTGGGACCCCAAGGCGCGGCTGCTCGACATGGACCTCAACCACGTCGAGGCCTCGCTCTGCTTCCCGACCTTCCCGCGCTTCTGCGGGCAGACCTTCGCCGAGGCGCACGACAAGGAGGTCGCCCTGGCCTGCGTGCGCGCCTACAACGACTGGATGGTCGAGGAGTGGTGCGGGGACAGCGGCGGCCGGCTCATCCCGCTCTGCATCATCCCGCTCTGGGACATCGACCTGGCCGTCGCCGAGATCCGCCGCAACGCCGCCCGCGGGGTGCGGGCCGTGACCTTCTCCGAGATCCCCACCCACCTCGGCCTGCCGTCCATCCACTCCGGCTACTGGGACCCCTTCTTCGCCGTCTGCCAGGAGACCGGCACCGTCGTCAACATGCACATCGGGTCCAGCTCCCAGATGCCCGCCGCCTCTCCCGACGCCCCGCCCGCCGTGCAGGCCGCGCTCAGCTTCAACAACGCCATGGCCTCGATGATGGACTTCCTGTTCAGCGGGGTGCTGGTCAAGTTCCCGACGCTGAAACTGGCGTACAGCGAGGGCCAGATGGGCTGGATCCCGTACGCCCTGGAGCGCGCCGACGACGTCTGGCAGGAGCACCGTGCCTGGGGCGGGGTCAAGGACCTGATCCCCGAGCCGCCGTCCACGTACTACTACCGGCAGATCTTCTGCTGCTTCTTCCGCGACAAGCACGGGATCGCCTCGCTCGACGTCGTCGGCCGCGACAACGCCACCTTCGAAACCGACTACCCGCACGTGGACTCGACCTTCCCGCACACCAAGGAGGTCGCCCTCGACCACGTCAAGGGCCTCGACGAGGAGACCGTCTACAAGCTCATGCGCGGAAACGCCATCCGCATGCTCGGTCTCGACTTCGACAAGGACCGGCGGACGGGACGGTAGGCGCAGTGGACCTCACCTACACCGAGGAGGAACAGGAGTTCCGCGGACGGCTGCGCGCCTGGCTCGCCAAGGAGCTCCCCGGGCTGCCTCCCAAGCCCTCGCCCGACGACTGGCCGGGCCGCCGCGCCTACGACGCCGGCTGGCAGCGCAGGCTGTACGACGCCGGGTACGCCGGACTGCACTGGCCGGTGGACGCCGGCGGCCGCGGGGCCACCCCCACGCAGCACCTGATCTTCCTGGAGGAGACCGAGCGCGCGGGAGCCCCGTACGTCGGCGCGAACTTCGTCGGGCTGCTGCACGCCGGCCCGACCATCGCCGCCGAGGGCACCGCGGAGCAGCGCGCGCGCTGGCTGCCGCCCGTCCTGCGCGGCGACGAGGTGTGGTGCCAGGGCTTCAGCGAGCCGGACGCCGGCTCCGACCTGGCCTCGCTGCGCACCCGCGCCGTCCGCGACGGCGACGAGTACGTGATCACCGGCTCGAAGATATGGACCTCGCACGCGGAGGTCGCCGACTGGTGCGAATTGCTGGTCCGGACCGACGGGGACGCCCCCAAGCACCGGGGGATCTCCTGGCTGGCCATGCCGATGGACGCGCCCGGGGTGACGATCCGGCCGCTGCGCACGCTGGCCGGGTCCACGGAGTTCGCCGAGATGTTCCTCGACGAGGTACGGGTCCCGGTCGCCAACCGGGTCGGCGCGGAGAACGACGGCTGGCGGGTCACGATGGTGACCCTGTCCTTCGAGCGCGGCACCGCCTTCGTCGGCGAGGTCGTCGCCTGCCGGCGCACCCTGGGCGAGCTGGCGCGCACCGCGAAGGCCAACGGCCGCTGGGACGACCCGGTGCTGCGGCGCCGGCTGGGCCGGCTGTACGGGGAGTTCGGCGCCCTGTGGCGGCTCACCCAGTGGAACGTCAGCGAGTCGACACGCTCGGGCGGGGTCCCCGGCATCGGCGGCAGCGTCTTCAAACTGGCGTACTCGCACGCGCGCCAGGAGCTGTACGACACGGCCGCCGAGGTGCTGGGGGCCGGCTCCCTCTCGCTGGAGGAGGAGTGGACCCTGGACCGGCTCTCCTCGCTCTCGTACACGATCGCGGCGGGCACCTCGCAGATCCAGCAGAACATCGTGGCCGAGCGGATCCTCGGCCTTCCGAAGGGCAGGTGAGCGTTCCGTGGACTTCCAGCCGACGCAGGACCAGCGGGACCTGCGGGCAGGCGTACGGGACCTCCTGGCGGGCCGGTACGGGCGCGAGGAGCTGCGGGCCTCGGTCGACCGGGCGGCCGCCACCGGCCGGTCCGTGGACCGCGAACTGTGGCGGGAGCTCGGCGAGGCCGGGTTCTTCTCGCTGCGGCTCCCGGAGGACGAGGGCGGGGTCGGGCTCGGGCTGCCGGAGGCCGTGCTCGTCTTCGAGGAGGCCGGGCGGGCGCTGCTGCCGGGACCGCTGGTCGCCACCCACTTGGCCGCCGGGCTGGTCGCGGGGGCCGCGGAGGGGGAGGCGGTGGTGACGGCCTTCGACCTGGAGGGCCCGCTGGTGGCCCACCTCGGCGAGGCGGACGCCGTGCTCGGCGCGGACGGGAAGCCGGCCCCGGCCGGCGCCGGGGACCCGGTGCGCTCGGCGGACCCGCTGACCCCGCTGGCGCGGGTGTCCGTACCGGGGCGGCCGGTGGCGGCCGGCGCGTACCGGGACGCGGGGGCGCTGCTGACGGCGGCGCTGCAACTCGGCAGCGCGCTGCGCACGGTGGAGCTGGCGGTGCGGTACGCCAAGGAGCGCGAGCAGTTCGGGCAGCCGATCGGTGCGTTCCAGGCGGTCAAGCACCTGTGCGCGCAGATGCTGGTGCGGGCGGAGGTGGCCCGTACGGCGGTCTACGCGGCCGCCGTGACGGCCGATCCGGCAGAGGTGGCCGGGGCCAAGCTGCTGGCCGACGAGGCGGCCGTGCGCAATGCCCGGGACTGTCTGCAGGTGCACGGCGGGATGGGCTTCACCTGGGAGGCGGACGTGCACCTGCACTTGAAGCGGGCGTGGGTGCGGGCGGAGCAGTGGCGGACCGCGGCGCAGGCGGAGGAGGCGCTGGCGGCGGAGCTGCTGGCGGCGGTGGAGTAGGTCGCCCGGCAGGTCGCCCGGCAGGTCGGCCGGGCGCGGCTGCTCGCTCGCTCGCTGTGACGGACGGGGGCGCGAGGGGTGCGGGAGGGACGGCGCGGGACGCATGTCCGATTACGGAGAGTTGATATCGGTTTGTGTCCTTCGCCCGCCCCATTGCGGCCCGGAGGCGGGGGGCCGCTCCGGTACGCTCCCGGGAATGCGAGCGGTTGAGCGGCGCGAGCGCCGCACAGTATGCACCACGCCTACTCCTTCACGCTGGAATATGCCCGAAGCGCTTGTTGTGGTGACTGTAGGTCAACCATGCTGCTCCGCAAGGGGGTCACACTGGGTGACCCCGTCCTGTCGCGAGGCGAAGTGTCCGCCGGTTCGGATGGTGTGAGCGGTGCAGGTGCTTCAGGTTCAGCTGGAGGTAGGACCGGACCCCGCCGAGGTCGGCCGGGCCCGCCGATGGGCCCGCTCCCGGCTCGCGGGCTGCGGCATAGGGGATGACGAGCCGCTCGCCGAGACGCTGATCCTGCTGATCTCCGAGCTGGTCACCAACGCCGTGGTGCACACCGGCTGTCCGGCCGTGCTGCGCATGCTCTTCGGGGAGCCGGGGGTGCGGGTGGAGGTCGCGGACGCGAGCGACCGGGCGCCGTCCCCGCGGCAGGCCGCAGGGGACGACACGGGCGGCCGCGGTCTGGAGCTGGTGGACGGTCTGGCGGACCGCTGGGGCTGGCAGCGCGAGGGCGCCGGGAAGCGGATCTGGTGCGAGATCGACCGGGCCGAGAAGATCGCGGAGGGGATCGCGGTCGGGGTCGCGGAGAAGGCTGTCGGGAAGGCCGCGGACGGCGCTTCGGGCGGGCCGGAAATCCAGGGCGCGATCCGGGAACCGCACGTGTACCTCTAACGAGGTGTTGACGGTTCGTCAACTGGTGATCACTCTTGTGTTGAACGATTCGTCGCGAGGGGACGCCAAGGGTCAGTCCTGCCTTGACGAGTGCGGGTCGTGGGGTGGCGGCCGCCGTGCCGCGCTCGGGGCGTGCATGCGCGCCGCCGCCACCCGCAGAACCTTCCCTTCCTGACGCGCCGCTCGCGCGGTGCGGCCCTGGCGGGCCCTACCGGCCTCGCGCCGCTGCGCCGGACTCCGTCCGTCGATGCCGCGGCGCCGCCCTGAAGTTGGTGCCGCCGCCCTGCAATGCGATGGCGCCCCCGGGTCGTCTTGAGGGTGAGGGGGTGTGGCCGGGTGGAGCCATCCGAAGAAACGTTTGCGGAGTTCGTCGCGGCAGCAGGACTCCCGTTGCTCCGCACCGCGCGGCTGCTGACGGGCGACTGGCATCTGGGGCAGGACCTGGTGCAGGTGACCCTGGCCAAGGTGTACGACCGCTGGGGCCGCGCGGGCCGGTACGACGCGCCGATCGGCTACGCGCACAAGGTCATGGTCACCACGTACTGCACGTGGCGCCGCAGGCGCTGGCACCACGAGCTTCCCCACGCGGCCCTGCCCGATGCCGCCGGCGGCTCCGTCGAGCCCGCCGCCGAGGCGGTCGCCGCCTCGGACCTGCTCGAACGGGCCCTGCTTAGCCTGCCGCGGCGCCAGCGGGCCGTCCTGGTGCTGCGCTACTACCAGGACCTCACCGTCGAGCAGACGGCGCAGATCCTGGGCTGCCCGAACGGCACGGTGACCAGTCTGGCCGCACGGGCGCTGACCCGTCTGCGGTCCCACCCCGAGCTCTGGCCGGGCGACGGTGCGAGTGCGAGTGCGAGTGCGGGTACGAGCGAGAGCGAGGCGGAGGCGCGATGAACGGGTACCCCGAAGAAGAGCTGCGCCGCGCCCTGCACGCGCTGGCGGACCGGCCGGCGGTGCCCGTGGCGGTGCCCGCGCCAGAGGGTGTCGTCCGGGAGGCCGCCCGTATCCGCCGGCGCCGCAGGGCGGTCGGCGCCGGGGTGGTGGCGGCCGTCGCGGCGCTGGCCGTGCTCGCCCCGCCGTGGTCGCCGGACGGCGGGTCCCGGACGGCGGCCCCGCCCGCCGCGTCGGAGGGACCGCCGAGCGCGCCGGCCGATCCCACCGGCCCGGCGCTCGGGGTCCCGTACCCGCACGAGCTGTACGTGCACTGCGGGATCCGGTACACGAAGTTCGCCGGCCGCTGGTGGCGCGCCGAGCCGGAAGTGCCCGAGGAGGCCCTGGACACGGCTCTCTGGGGCGACCCGTACACGGCGGGCACGATGGTGCTCGTCTCGGCGGTCGAGGCGCACTTCCTCCGTGACGGCGCGGGCCCCGCGTTCGTCTTCCGCCCCTTGGTGGTCGAACCGCCGCCCTGCCGCTGAGCGTCTCCACGTGCGTTCCGGCCCGGGGCCGGGTGCTCGTGGTCCGCGTGGAATCATGAGGTGTACATGACGTATCCGCATCGCTGTCCGTGGTGCGTCGTCCCGCCCCGAAGGTCCACCCTCACCGCAGCAGGAGCACAGCATGGCAAACCCGTACGAGGCGACGCCTCCGCCCGCCCCGAGGCGCCGCGGGAGCAAACTCCCCGGCTTCCTCGCTCTCGTCCTGGTCGCCGCCGGCGTCTACGGAGCCTCCCAGTGGCTCGGCGACGACGGCGGCGCGAGCGACTCCAAGGCATCCGCGTCCGCTTCCGCGTCGGCCTCCGCCAAGCCGTCCAAGGACCCCGGGAACCCGGAGTCCTCCTCCGACACGTCGAGCACGTGGGCGGTGGGCGACTGTGGCGGCCCCGACCCGGACAACCGGCCCGACGGCTACCGGCCGCAGAAGTGCTCCGCGTCCGGCGCCACCTTCAAGGCGATCGACATCAAGGACGCCAGCATCCTGCCGGGCGCGATCCAGTGCCCGCCCGGCACCGACCTGATGATCCAGGTGAGCATTTCCTACGGCTCCGCGAAGTCGGGCGGCATCCCCACCAACACCGTCTGCGGCCGCAACCTGACCGGCGAGCACCCCGGTGACGCGGGCGCCGGCGGCGGCCAGCTGGTGCAGGGCGACTGCGTGACCGACCAGGCGCAGGAAGTGCCGTGCGCCTCGGGCGGTTCGGGCGCGTACAAGGTGCTCGCCCTGGTCAAGACGAAGGCCGAGTGCCCGTCCGGGACCACCGAGCCGATGCGGCTGACCATGGCGGTGGGCCGTCCGTACGACGTGATCTGCGCCAAGGGCTGAGCCGTGGGCGGTCGACCGCAGGCGCCCGCGCAGGCGCCCGCGTAGACGCCCGCGTAGGCGTTCAGAGGATGGCGACCGGGGCCACCGGGGTGCCGACCGCGCCGACGAAGGGTTCCGGCATGGCGGAGAGGAGGAACGAGTAGCGGGACTCTTCCGCACAGGCTGTGGACAACTTTTCGAGGTTCCAGTTCTGGCCCTGGTGCATGCCCATCTCGACCAGGTCCAGGGCGTGCACCGGCAGCCACAGGTTCTCTATCTCCGGCGGGAAGATCTCGAAGGTCAGGGTGTCGTTCGCGACGGCCGCCACGTCCCGCGCGTGGAACCACTCGGGCGTACGGACGGACAGGCCGGGCGACGGGTAGCCGTAGCCGTGCTTGTCGCCCGCCAGGTAGACCTGCACCTGGCCGGTGCGGACCAGGACGATGTCGCCCGCGCGGACGGTGACCCCGCCGAACTCCTCGGCCTGCTCCAGGTCCTCCGGGGTGACCGGGTGGCCGCCGGGGAGCCGGTCCAGGCCTTTGGCGCGGGCGACGTCCAGCAGGACCCCGCGCGAGACGATGTGCCCGGCCTTGTCGATGCCGCTGAACTCGGCCCGGCCGTGCGCCGTGATGGTGTCGGCGGGGCGGTCGTTGTAGATCTTCCCCGAGTGCGAGACGTGCGTGAGCGCGTCCCAGTGCGTGCCCGCCTGGAGCCCGAAGGTCACCGCGTCGTCGCTGCACGCCACCGTGCCCGGCCCGAAGAGCTCCTGGTTGATCTGCACCATCGTGTGCAGCGGGTTGATGCGGCCGGGGATCATGCCGGACTGCACCCCGTCCTCCTTGAGTGGGAGGGCCAGGGGGATGCGGCGCCCCGTGCGGATCTCGGCCGCTGCCGCGCGGACCACCTCGTCGGTGATGAGGTTGAGGGTGCCGATCTCGTCTTCGGCGCCCCACCGGCCCCAGTTGTTGACGCGCTTGGCGATGTCGTGGAACTCGGCGGGCATGGCCATGGATCTCATCAGCTCCTCGTAGCGAAATGAACGGCGGTGGCGAACTGGGGCTTGTGCTGGCGCATCCGACTGCCCATAGAATCTAACGGACCGTCAGAAAACGCGGGAAGGGGCCGGACGTGGGGAACTTCTTGGCAGGCAAAGTCGTCGCCGTCACAGGCGCCGGCCGGGGCATCGGGCGGGCCGTGGCACTCGCCGCGGCCGCCGAAGGTGCCAAGGTCGTCGTCAACGACTACGGCGTGGGCATGGAGGGCAACGAGCCCACCAGCGAGATCGCCGAAGCGGTGGTGAAGGAGATCCTCGCCGCGGGCGGCGAGGCCGTGGCCGTCGCCGACGACATCTCGACCATGGCGGGCGGCCAGCGCATAGTCGACACCGCGCTCGCCCAGTACGGACGCATCGACGGAGTCGTCTGCGTCGCCGGCATCCTGCGCGAGCGGATGCTGTTCAACATGTCCGAGGAGGAGTGGGACCCCGTGGTCGCCACCCACCTCAAGGGCACTTTCACCGTCTTCCGCGCCGCCTCCGCCGTCATGCGGCGCCAGGGCACCGGCACGCTGATCGGCTTCACCAGCGGCAACCACCAGGGCTCGGTGGCCCAGGCCAACTACAGCGCCGCCAAGGGCGGGATCATCTCGCTCGTCCGCTCCGCCGCGCTGGGCCTGGCCAAGTACGGGGTCACCTCCAACGCCGTCGCACCCGTGGCGCGCACCCGGATGTCGGCCAACGTTCCGATGGAGCTCAAGGAGATCGGCGAGCCCGAGGACGTGGCGGCGCTCGTCACCTACCTGCTCTCCGACAAGGCCGTGGCCGTCGGCGGCGAGAAGATCACCGGGCAGGTCTACACGATCGCCGGCCCGAAGATCGCCGTCTGGGCGCAGCCCCGCGAACTGCGCGCCGGCTACGCCGAGGGCTCCTGGACCCCCGAGAAGATCGCCGACTTCCTGCCCGGGACCGTCGGCACCGACCCGATGCCGATGCTCGCCCAGCTCGAAGCCATGGCGAAGGCGGCGGCCGCCAAGGACCGCCCCAACGCCTAGGCCGTCGCCGGGCGTTCGGGGTGGCCCCGATGGCCCGGCCGTCGGACCGGCGCGTACGCGTGCCAAGGCACGAGAGACCGGCCCAGCGGCCGGACAGGACCCAAGGGGGGCACCGACCATGGACTTCCGCTTCGACGAGGAGGACGAGGAGCTGCGCGGTCACGCCCGGGCGTGGCTGGCGGAGCACCTCGTGGGCCCGTACGAGGAGGCCATCGGCCTCGGCGGGCCGGGCAGTGAGCACGAGGGGGTCGAGGTCCGCAGGGCCTGGGAGCGCGAGTTGGGGCGCGGCGGCTGGATCGGCCAGGGCTGGGAGACGGGGGAGGGCGACGCTGAAGCAGGCGCCTACGGCAACCGGCGCCTGTCCCTCACCGGGCAGGTGGTGTGGGCCGAGGAGTACGCGGCCGCGCGCGCCCCGGCCCGGGTCGGCCACATCGGCGAGAACCTCCTCGCGCCGACGCTGATCGCCTACGGCTCCCCGGAGCAGCGGGCCCGCTTCCTCCCCGGCATCGCCCGCGGCGAGGAGCTGTGGTGCCAGGGGTACTCCGAACCGGGCGCCGGCTCCGACCTCGCGGGAATCCGTACGACGGCGGTACGGGACGCGGCCGACGGCCTGTACCGGGTCACCGGGCAGAAGATCTGGACCTCGCTCGCCCAGGACGCCGACTGGTGCTTCGTCCTGGCGCGCACCGGGGCCGGTTCCGAGCGGCACCGCGGGCTGTCCTTCCTCCTGGTCCGCATGGACCAGCCGGGGAAGGTCGAGGTCCGGCCGATCCGGCAGATGTCGGGGACCTCCGAGTTCAACGAGGTGTTCTTCGACGGGGCCGTCGCCGCCGAGGTGGTGGGCGGGGAGGGCAACGGCTGGTCCGTGGCCATGGGACTGCTCGCGCTGGAGCGCGGGGTCTCCACGCTCGTCCAGCAGATCGGCTTCGCGGCCGAACTGGAGCGGGTGGTCCGGGCGTACGTGGACGCAGGCTCCGGCGACCCGGTCCTGCGCGAACGCCTCGTACGGCAGTGGGCCGAGCTGCGCACGATGCGGTGGAACGCGCTGCGGACGCTGGGCGCCGCGGGCGGCTCGGGCGGGGACCCCGGCGCGCCCAGCGTGGCCAAGCTGCTGTGGGGCGGCTGGCACCGGCGGCTCGGGGAGCTGGCGGTGGAGGTCCGGGGCGCGGTGGCCACGGCCGGGCCGGGGCACTGGTCGCAGGGGACCCCGTACGAACTCGGACTCGACGAGGAGCAGCGGCTGTTCCTGTTCACCCGTGCCGACACCATCTACGGCGGCTCGGACGAGATCCAGCGCAACATCATCGCCGAGCGCGTGCTCGGCCTGCCTAAGGAGTCCAGGTGAGAGGCGTCGTATTCGACGGCAAGCAGGCCCAGGTGGTCGACGATCTGGAGATCCGGGACCCGGGGCCGGGGGAGGTGCTGGTCGCGATAGCGGCGGCCGGGCTGTGTCACAGCGATCTGTCGGTGATCGACGGGACGATCCCGTTCCCGCCGCCGGTGGTGCTCGGGCACGAGGGCGCGGGCGTGGTGGAGGCGGTCGGGTCCGGGGTCACGCACGTGGTGCCCGGCGACCACGTCTCGCTGTCCACGCTGGCCAACTGCGGGGCGTGCGCGGACTGCGACCGCGGCCGGCCGACGATGTGCCGCAAGGCGATCGGGATGCCGGGGCAGCCGTTCTCGCGGGGCGGCAAGCCGATCTACCAGTTCGCGTCCAACTCGGCCTTCGCGGAGCGGACGATCGTCAAGGCCGTGCAGGCGGTGAAGATCCCCAAGGACATCCCGCTGACCTCGGCCGCGCTGATCGGCTGCGGGGTCCTGACGGGCGTGGGCGCCGTGCTGAACCGGGCCAAGGTGGACCGGGGCGAGACGGTGGTCGTCATCGGCACCGGCGGCATCGGGCTCAACGTGCTCCAGGGCGCGCGGATCGCGGGCGCCACCACCATCGTGGCGATCGACGCGAACCCGGCGAAGGAGGCGGTGGCCCGGCAGTTCGGCGCCACGCACTTCATCGACGCCTCGGCGGTGGCGGATTCCTCGGCGGCCGCGAAGGAGATCCTGCCGACGGGCGCGGACCACGCCTTCGAATGCGTGGGCAACGTCAAGCTGATCCGGCAGGCGATCGACCTGCTGGACCGGCACGGACAGGCGGTCCTGCTCGGCGTGCCCGGCTTCCAGGAGGAGGCGGCCTTCCAGGTCTCGTCGATGTACCTGGACAAGACGATCATGGGTTGCCGGTACGGGTCCTCGCGCCCGCAGCGGGACATCGCGCTCTACGCGGAGCTCTACCGGCAGGGCAAGCTGCTGCTCGACGAGCTGGTGACGGAGGTCTACCCGGTCGAGGACTTCGACAAGGCCGCGGACGACGCCCACCACGGGCGGGTGGCCCGGGGGGTCCTCACGTTCTGACATCGGGGGCGCGGACGCGAGAGGGGCCCCGGCCGTTGCGGCCGGGGCCCCTCTCGTGGTGTGAGACCACCGGCCCGGGTCAACCGGTGAAGCGGCCGAAGCGGCCCTTGTGGAAGAGGAGGGGCTCGCCCTCGCCGGCCGCTCCCATGGCCTCGACCTTGCCCACCACGATGAGGTGGTCCCCGCCGGTGTGCACGGCGTGGATCCGGCAGTCGATCCAGGCGGGCACCGCGTCGAGCTGCGGCGAGCCCGTGGCGGGGGCCGGGGTGTGGGCGACTCCGGCGAACTTGTCGGCGCCGCTGACGGCGAAGGCCCGGCACAGCGCGCCCTGTTCGGCGCCGAGGATGTTCACGCAGAACACCCCGGTGCGCGCGATGCGGGGCCAGGTGGTCGACGTACGGGCCACCATGAAGGTGACCAGCGGCGGGTCGAGGGAGAGCGAGGCGAAGGACTGGCAGGCGAAGCCGGCCGGGCTGTCCTCGTCCTCGCCGGGCGGGGAGGTGATGATCGTGACCCCGCTGGCGAAGTTCCCCAGTACGGCACGGAACTCGGCCGGGCTGACGGGCGCGCGCTCGTCCTCGCCGACGGCCCGCAGATCGGGGCGGGGCAGTGCTTCGACGGGCTCGGCCCCGGGCTCCGCGACGGCGGAGGGGAGGGAGCCGACTGATCTGAGGTATCGGACGACGGTGGCCGCCATCCCTGCGTGTCCCATCACATCACCGATTGAAGCTGACGGTTCGTCAGATGGGAAGGGGAGTGTAGGGTCCACCATGGATTGAACGTGTTCAATTAGTGATCTCGGGGGGATCGCCGTGGGGACTGGCACGTGGAACGGCGTGGCCGTGGCGCAGGCGAAGGGCCGCGACTGGGGCGGTATCGCACCGGGTGCGGAGACCGTCGCGGCGGGGCAGTTCCAGGCCGCGGCGGTGTTCTGGCAGTTGGTCCAGTTCACGGAGGAGCCCTACGGCCGGGGCTACGGGGGCGGCATCGGGGTGCTCTTCAGCCTGGCTGTGATGTGCACCCTCCAGCCGGCGCTGATGCTCGGGGTCGGCGTGGTCCACAGTGCCCTGTTCACCACGCCGGTGATGGAACTCTCGAACTCCGTGGGCGTGCGCACCCGGATCCCCGCACCCTGGTGGGCCCTGCCGGCGGCAGGGCTGCTCGCAGCCGTGTACGCCGCGCCGATCGCCCTGCTGACCGGCAGCTCGTATGTCGGCACCTGGGGCTGGACGGCGGCCGCCGGGGTGCTCCCCACGGTCGTGTCGGTGTACGCGCGGATGCGGCAGAAGACGAAGGCCTCGGTACGGCGCTGGACGCTGGGACCGGCGGTGATCGCGATGTTCGCCGCGGTCGTCGCCGCGTTCGCCTGGCCGCCGTACGAACCGCCGGTCCTGGCGCACACCGATTACATCGGCGTGTGGACCGGCGACGGTGTCCGGCTGGAACTCGACGCACAGGGCGTAGCGATGGCGGAGAAGCTTCTGGTCGACGACGGGTTCGAGGTGGTCGACCGCTGCTCGGGACTCGGCACATGGAAGCCCCGCGAGGCGGACCGCCTCAACCGGGCGGGCGTGGTCCTCACCGTGCCGGAGTGCAAGGAGGCCTCGCTGACGTGGGAGCTGGCGGGCACGGTGCAGGCGCCTCAGCTGTTCGTGCTGATCGGCGACCCGGACGGCGGGGACGTGCGCGTACTGCGGAAGCGGGCGCGGTAGGCGCTCGGAGCGAGGCCCAGGGCCTGCTGGAACACCCGGCGCATGGTCTCGGCGGAACCGAAGCCTGACTGCTCGGCCACCGCGTCCACCGGATCGTCGCCCGCTTCGAGGAGGGCCTGCGCCGCCTCGAGCCGCACGGACTCCACGTACCGGCCGGGCGTCATCCCGGTCTCCGCACGGAACAGCCGGGCGAGGTGGCGGCCGCTGACCCCGGCGCCCCGGGTGACCTCGGCCGGCGTGAGCCGGGGGTCGGCCCCGATGGCGTCCATGACCATGCGCAGGACCGGATGCCCGGCCTCGCGCGGGGTCAGGCGGGCGCTGTACTGGGACTGGCCGCCGGGCCTGGCCATGAAGACCACCAGCTCCCGCGCGACCTCCCGGGCCACGGCCGGCCCGTGGTCCTCCTCGACCAGCGACAGCGCCAGGTCGATGCCCGAGGTCACCCCGGCCGAGGTGACCACGTGCCCGTCCTGGACGAACAGCGGATCCGCCTCCACGCGCACCAGCGGGTACGCCGCCGCGAGCTGCGCCGCGAGCCGCCAGTGCGTGACCGCCCGCCGCCCGTCGAGCACCCCGGTCTCCGCCAGTACGAAGGCCCCGGCGCACACCGAGGTGACCCGGCGCGAACGGCGCACGAGCTCGGCGACCAGGCCCGTCAGCGCGGGATCGGCGACGGCCCGCCGCCAGTCGCTCCGGCCGGGGACGACGAGCGTCCCGGGCCGGGCCGGCAGGCCGCCGGGGCCGCCGTCCGCGCCGATGCGTACGCCCGAGGAGGTGCGGACGTCGGCCCCGTCCGGGGAGACGATCCGGACCTCGTAGCGGGCGCCGTGGAGGTTGGCCGTACCGAACACCTCGGCGGGGCCGGTGACATCGAGCAGCTGCACGCCGTCGAAGGCGACGATGACGACGGGGTGCGGGGCCGCCCGCGCCCCGGGGTGCGCGGCTACTCGGCCCACGGGGAGTCCAGGACCAGGCGTACGAAGTCCGTACGCGCGAAACCGGGGACGTGGTGCGCGAGGACGTCGGCCTTGACGTTGCCGAAGGCGGTACCGGGCTTGGGCGCGACGCCGTCCGCGAAGGCGCGCAGGATGCGCTCCTTGAACCGGGGCCGCGGGTGCAGGGCCACGACCGCCGCGCGGTCCGCCTCGGCGAGGTCGTGGTAGCCGATGCCCAGCACGTCGTACTCCACGCCCGCCGTCACCAGCGCCACCTCGGGCTCCATGTGCTCCGGGATGCCCGGGGTGGTGTGCAGGGCGATCGCCGTCCACACCCGGCGCACCGAATCCTCGGGAACCTGGTGGCTCCGCAGGAACCGGGCGGCCTCGTCGGCGCCGTCCACCTCGAAGCGGCGGCCGCTGGAACGGAAGGGCTCGGTGAGGCCGAGGTCGTGGAACATCGCGGCCACGTAGAGCAGTTCGGGATCGGCCGCGATGCCGAGGCGCCGGCCCTGGAGGCTGCCGAAGAGGAACACGCGGCGGGAGTGGTCGTAGAGTAGCTCGCCCACGCTGTCCCGGACGAGCTCGGTCGCTTCCTTCGCCAGTCGTGAGTCCGGCACCACTGTCATGTTCTGCTCCTTCTTCGGGCTCCCCGCGGGTCGACTCCAGTCTTCGGGGCCCGTGCGGCCTCCCGCCATGGCCATCGGGCCACACATCCCACAGATACGGACACGGGGGCGAGATCGGCACGGCCGTACGGGTGAATCCATCGCCGTGCGGAGTCCCCCGGGGCGCGGGCCACGGACGGGCTCGGCATCGTGGCGGGGGACCGGAGACCCGGAGACAGGACCCTGCCGCAGCAGCGGCGCACGCACAGGAGGAACCTCATGCTCGGCACCGACTTCCGCAAGGGATCGCCCAACTGGCTCGACCTCGGGAGCCCCGACACCGACGCGGCCGTCTCGTTCTACACCGGAGTCTTCGGCTGGGAGTTCCTCTCCCTCGGCCCGGAGGCGGGCGGCTACGGCTTCTTCCAGGTCGACGGGAAGACCGTCGCCGCGCTGGGGCCGCTCACCGAGGAGGGTGCCACCTCGGCGTGGATGCTGCACTTCAACACCCCCGACATCCAGGAGACGACGGCTGCCGTCAGGGCGGGCGGCGGAGTGGTGCGCATGGAGCCCGGGGACGTCATGGGCGAGGGCTGGCTGGCGCAGTTCACCGACCCGCAGGGCGCGGAGTTCGCCTGCTGGCAGCCGGGGAAGACCGCGGGACTGGGGCGGACCTCCGAGGTGAGAAGCCTGGTCTGGGCGGAACTGCACGCCCCCGACCCGGTCGCGGCCGTCGAGTTCTACGCCGGGCTCTTCGGGTGGCGCTCCGCCGAGATGGAGGCACCCGGGATGACGTACCGGGTGCTGAGCATCGCCGACGGGGACCAGGAGGACGGCTCCTTCGGCGGGGTCGCACCTCAGGGCGACGGCGCGGGCCAGGGCGCCGGTGCGAACGAAGTCCCGCGCTGGGTTCCGTACTTCAACGTCGCAGACGTGGACGCGACCGTAGCCGCCGTCCGGGGCAGCGGGGGCTCGGTCCTGATGCCCGCCGCCGATGTCCCGGAGGTCGGCCGGATGGCGTGGACCGCGGACCCGGCGGGAGCGGTGTTCGCGCTGCTCACGCCGGACCCGCAGATGTAGCGCCGATCGGTCTCTTTCGCCTAACGGCCTCTTTCGCCTACCGGCCGAGGTACTTCGGGGTGCGGCGCTCCACGAAGCTGGCGACCCCCTCGTTCGCGTCGGCCGTGGTCATGTTGAGCTCCTGGGCGGTGGCCTCGGCGGCGAGCGATGTTGCCCGGTCACCGTCCAGGGAGGCGTTGACCAGCTGCTTCGTCAGGGCCAGGGCGCGGGTGGGGCCCTGCGCGAGGCGCTCCGCCCACTCCCGGGCGGTCTCCTCCAGCGCCTCGGCGGGCACCACCTTGTTCACCAGGCCGAGCCGCTCCGCCTCGGCGGCCGGGACGGCGTCGCCGAAGAACATCAGCTCCTTCGCCTTCTGCGGGCCGAGGAGGCGGGGGAGCAGGTACGCGCCGCCGCCGTCGGGGACCAGGCCGCGGCGGACGAACACCTCGATGAAACGGGCCGGTTCGGCGGCGATGACCAGGTCGCAGGCGAGCGCGAGGTGAGCGCCGATGCCGGCCGCGGTGCCGTTCACGGCGGCGATGACCGGCTTCTCGCAGTCGAGCACGGCCGTGATCAGGCGCTGCGCGCCGAGCCGGATCATGCGGGCCACGTCCCCGACGACCCGCTCCGCGGGGGCGGCCGGGGCTCCGCGCAGGTCGGCGCCCGCGCAGAAGCCCTTGCCGGTGGCGGTGATGACGACGGCGCGGACGTCTGGGTCGGCGGAGGCTTCGGCGAGCAGTGCGATGACGCGCTCGCGCTGGTCCCAGGTGACGGCGTTCATGGCCTCGGGGCGGTTCAGTGTGATCCAGGAGACGCCGCTCTCGAAGCGGTGGAGGACTTCGTCCTCCGGGATGGGGGTCATGGTGGAACTCCTGTTCGTGGGTGGGTGTGGCTGCGGGTGGGGGCCGGTGCCGGGGGCGGGGTGGGGTGTCGGCCTGGACTGCATGATTTAGGCGCCCTCTGCTCTACTCCGACAGGGCGCGGCCTCTTCCAGCGCCACAAATCACGCTTTACGTCCAGGCCGACACCCCACCCCGCCCCCGTCCCCGACCCGGGCCGCCCCTCCCGCTCCCGTCCGGGGGTGGGGCTTTCAGACCGCCCGCGCCATTCCAGCCGTCCGGCGTTTGAGGACCGGGGTCTGGGGCGGAGCCCCAGGGGTCCGGGCGCAGCCCGGGGCCCTGTTCTTCAGCCCGTCCGGCGTTTGAGGACCGGGTCAGGGCCGGCCCTGGGAACGGTGGAAGGGCGGGTAGGGGACCTCGCCCCGCAGGGCCTGACATGTCCGCACATTTCACTGTCCGGTAAGCCGGGGCTCAGGCTGTGTTCCTGTGGGCGGGGTCCACCTCGGCACAATGGAGGCATGAGCCCCGAGACGCAGCTGACCGTCGGATTCGACCTCGACATGACCCTCATCGACTCCCGGCCGGGCATCAAGGCGGCCTTCGAGGCGCTTTCGGCCGAGACGGGCACGTTCATCGACACCGAGCAGACCGTTTCCCGCCTCGGTCCGCCGCTGGACCAGGAGCTCGCGTACTGGTTCCCGGAGGCGGAGATCCCCGCCGTGGCCGACCGCTACCGGGAGATCTATCCCACACACGCCATCGTGCCGACCCCGGCGATGCCCGGCGCCCGCGAGGCCGTCGAAGCGGTCCGGGCCCTCGGCGGCCGCGCGATCGTCGTCACCGCCAAGCACGAACCCAACGCCCGCCTGCACCTGGACCACCTGGGCATCAAGCCCGACGCGGTCATCGGCTCGCTGTGGGCGGAGGCCAAGGCGGTCGCCCTGCGCGAGTACGCGGCCCAGGTCTACGTCGGCGACCACGTCGGCGACGTCCGCGGCGCCCGTACGGCCGGCGCGGTGTCGGTGACGGTCCCGACCGGCCCGTGCCCGGAGCCGGAACTTCGGGCGGCGGGCGCGGACGTGGTCCTGACCGACCTCACGGAGCTGCCGGCCTGGCTCGCGGAGTACGAGCGCACGCGGACCGTGTGACCGCGGCTACGCCTGCGAGGCGCGGGCCGCCGTGCGCTGCGCGGCGGCCGAGCGCAGGACGCCCGCCGCGGAGATCGCGAAGCCGACGCCCATGAGCATGCACACCGCCCATGCGTACGAGGGGAACGGGTCCACGTCGAGGAAGAGCGGGGCCATCGTGGCGAGCGTGGCCACGGCACCGACGATGAAGACGATGCCGCCGGCCTTGACGAGCGCGTCGCCGGGGCGGGTCGCGTCGGGCTCGGGCTGAGGAGTAACAGTCACTCGACCAGGGTAGTTCCCTGGCCGGAGCGGTCACCCGCGAAGGACCGGGGAACGTCTTGTCACCCGGAGAGGGGCAACTAGCCTGAGAGGTGCGGGCCTGCGGTCCGCTTCCCACCCGACGAACGCAAGGACAGAGGACGGACGTGCCTACCGGCAAGGTCAAATGGTTCAACAGTGAGAAGGGCTTCGGCTTCCTCTCCCGCGACGACGGCGGCGACGTGTTCGTCCACTCGTCGGTGCTCCCCGACGGGCTGGACGCGCTCAAGCCCGGCCAGCGCGTCGAGTTCGGTGTTGTCGCGGGGCAGCGCGGTGACCAGGCACTTTCGGTGATCGTCCTGGATCCGGCACCTTCCGTCGCGGCCGCGCAGCGGCGCAAGCCCGACGAGCTCGCCTCCATCGTGCAGGACCTCACGACCGTGCTGGAGAACGTCACGCAGTCGCTGGAGCGGGGCCGTTACCCCGACAAGGCGCAGGGCGGGAAGATCGCCGGCATGCTGCGCGCGGTGGCCGATCAGCTCGACGTCTGAGTCCCCCGTACGACCGTGCCCCGCCGCCCACCAGGGCCGCGGGGCACGCTCATGCCTGCGGGAAGGTCTACGGGAAGGCCAGTGCGTCGGCTGCGATGGCCGGAACCAGACCCTCCGCGGCCGCCCGGGTCAGCAGCCCGCGCACGGCCGCGTAGCCGGCTTCGCCGAGGTCGGCGGTGAACTCGTTGACGTACAGCCCGATGTGCTGGTCGGCGACGGCCGGGTCCAGCTCCTGCGCGTGCGCCCGTACGTAGGGCCGGGACGCCTCCGGGTCGGCCCAGGCCATCCGGACCGAGGTACGGGCCGACTCGGCGAGCGCGCGCAGCGCGTCCGCGCCCAGGGAGCGCTTGGCGATGATCGCGCCGAGCGGGATCGGCAGACCGGTCGTGGACTCCCAGTGCTCGCCCATGTCGGCCAGGCAGTGCAGTCCGTAGTCCCGGTAGGTGAACCGGGCCTCGTGGATGACCAGTCCGGCGTCCACGCGGCCGTCGCGCACGGCGGGCATGATCTCGTGGAAGGGGAGGACGACCACCTTGCCGACGCCCTCGGGCAGTACGTCGGCGGCCCACAGCCGGAACAGCAGGTAGGCGGTGGAGCGTTCGCTCGGGACCGCGACCGTCTTGCCGGTCAGGTCCAGGCCCGGCTCCCGGGTGAGGACCAGAGGTCCGCAGCCGCGGCCCAGCGCGCCGCCGCAGGGGAGGAGCGCGTACTCCTCCAGGACCCAGGGCAGGACGGCGTAGGAGACCTTCAGGACGTCCAGCTCGCCGCGCTCGGCCATGCCGTTGGTGATGTCGATGTCGGCGAAGGTGACGTCGAGGGCGGGCGCGCCGGAGACCCGGCCGTGGGCCCAGGCGTCGAAGACGAAGGTGTCGTTCGGGCAGGGCGAGTACGCGATCCGTACGGGCCGTGCGAGATCGGCGTCTGTTCCGGTCATGAAGGTCCTCCCCAGGAAGCGAGTACGGGCCGCAGGGCCCGGAAGCCGCCGGCCAGCGCCGTCAGCGCCTCGCCGATCCGCCAGGCGTCGCGGTCCCGGGGGCCCACGGCGTTGGAGACGGCACGGACCTCCAGTACGGGCAGCCCGTGGGCGGCGGCGGCCTCGGCGACCCCGAAGCCCTCCATGGCCTCGGCCCCGGCGAGCGGGTGCCGGGCGGCGAGGGCGGCCGTACGGGCGGCCGTGCCGGTGACGGTGGAGACGGTCAGGACGGGCGCGAGCAGCGCCCCGGTCGCCTCGGCGGCGCGCGCGGCGAGCTCTGCGGGAGGCAGGTGCACGCTGCGGCCGAAGCCGAGTTCGGTGACGGTGAGGAACCCCTGCGGGGTCTCGGCGCCGAGGTCGGCGGCGACGATCGCGTCGGCGACCACGAGGGAGCCGATCGGGGCGGCGGGCGCGAACCCGCCGCCGATGCCGGCGGAGACGACGAGGCCGTAGCCGGGGGCTGCCGCGAGCGCCAGGGCGGTCGCGGTACCGGCGGCCGCGGCCGCCGGGCCGACTCCGGCGACCAGCACGTCGAAGGCTCCCCGGCGGTGGATGAGGTAACCGCCGGGGAGGGTGCGCGGCGGTTCGCTGCCGGGGGCGTGGTCCGGGCCGGGGGTGTGGTCCGGATGAGGGACCGGACCGGACAGGCCTCGGACGACGGAGTCGGCCTCCGCCGTCACCGCGGTCACGATGAGCGCGCGCATGGTGGGTGCGTGACTACTTGAGCTTGAGGGTGAAGGCCCAGACGGCGAGGGGCTTGCCGTCCTCGGAGACCTGGACGATGTTGAGCTTCTTGGAGGCCGGGGGCTCGCCGCCCTGGCCGCCGGTGGCGAAGATGTCGGCGCCCGGGAAGCTGTCGTAGGTGTTGGAGGTCGGCTCGGTGATCTGCTGTCCGTCCAGGACCAGCTGCCACTTCTTGCCGTCCTCGACGACGTCCGGCTCGACACCGAGGCGCAGCGTGTCGCCGCGGCCGTAGTCGATGGTCTTGGCGTGCTTCAGGTCGGTGAAGCACTCCTGGACCTTTTCGCCCGTGAGTTCCTTGGCGTCGCTGCAGGCGGCTTCGGCGGACACCGACGAGGTGCCGACCGTCACGGTCGCCAGCGGCGTCGGCTTGTCACAGGCGGAGAGGAGGAGGAGGCCGGCGGAAACGGCTCCGAGGGCCGCGACGCTGCGGCGGGCCCTACCCGAGAAAAGCGGTGCGGTCATGAGCCGAAGGCTATCGGGCCCGTACGCTGCGCTGCTGCACGGGGTCCTCCGGTGCGGCGTGCTGCGCAGGCGGGACCGGGTGCGGCGCCGTGGCGCAAGCGCCCCCGGCTGCGCCGGGCCTTCCGGGGCTCCGCCCCGGACCCCGTTCCTCGAACGCAGGCGGGGCTGGCTTCGGCCGACGCCCGGCCCCGGTGGTGAAGGGCTACGCCACCCGCGGTCGGGATGACGTCGGGTGCTGGTGCCGCGGGGACGTGAGGAAGCCGCGCAGGGCCATCGTCGTGCCCAGGGCCACCACCGTGGCGGCCACCGACATGCCGAGGACGCCGTTGAGGGGGAGGGCGATGCCGATCGAGCCGCCCAGGACCCAGGCCACCTGGAGCAGGGTCTCCGAGCGGGCGAAGGCCGAGGTACGCACTGCCTCGGGCACGTCGCGCTGGATCATCGCGTCCAGCGACAGCTTCGCGAGGGCCTGGCAGAAACCGGCCGTCGCGCCCAGGACGGCCATGAACACCCCGCTGAAGAAGACCGCCGCGAGGACGGCCACCGCGAGGGTCAGGGACAGGACGGCGGCGATGATCGCCTCGGGTGCGCGGGCCCGGAGCCAGGCCCCGACGGCGGTCCCGCAGGCGTTGCCGACGCCCGCCGAGACGCCGACGATGCCCAGCGACACCGCTGCGCTCTGCCCGGCGAGCGGGTGCTCGCGCAGCAGGAACGCCAGGAAGAAGATCAGGAACCCCGACAGCCCGCGCATCGACGCGTTCGCGAGCAGCCCGCACAGCACCGGCCGGCTGACCGTCCGCAGCCCCGGCCGCTTCGAGTGCGCCTCGTGGGTGGAGAGCCGGGCCCGGCGTTCGCCCTTGGCCTCGTCGACCTTGTGCGGCAGCGTGAACGCCGCGAAGGTGCCCCAGATGAAGATCGCGCACGCCCCGTAGAGCGGCCACGGCGGGCCGATCGTGTGCAGGGCGGCGCCCACGGGTGCGGCGGCGCCGGTGGCCAGCAGGCCGGCCAGGGTCACCCGGGAGTTCGCCTTGACCAGGGAGAACCCCGGTGGGAGGAGTCGGGGGACGACCGCGCTGCGCACCACCCCGTAGGCCTTGGAGGCGACGAGGACCCCGAGGGCGGCCGGGTACAGCTCCAGGCCGCCGGTGGCCACCGCGCCCGACATCATCACCGCCAGCAGGGCCCGGGTGAGCATCGCGCCGGCCATCGCGGCCCGCCGCCCGTGCGGCAGCCGGTCCAGCAGGGGGCCGATCACCGGGGCCAGCAGGGTGAAGGGGGCCATCGTGATCGCGAGGTACAGGGCCACTCGGCCGCGTGCCTCGTCCGTGGGGACGGAGAAGAAGACGGTGGAGGCGAGCGCGACTGTGATCATCACATCACCCGCGCCGTTGATCGCGTGCAGCTCGATCAGTTTGCCGAGGCCCGATTCGCCCGCCCCGTGCGCGTGCGTGGCCCGCCGGATCCCGCGCGCCGTACCGGTGAAGGGCAGGTGCAGGGCACGCCCGACGGCCCGGCCGGCCCGCCTGGCCGGTCCCGAGCCGTCATCGGACGACCGTACGGGTGCCACGTGGCCATAGTGCCCCACTCGGCCCCCCGGGACCCTTCCCGGCGCGTCGCGGGGACCCGGCCCGCGCCCCGGGTTGGCCGTGGGTTGGCTGTGGGTGTCCGCGAATCGGACCTTGCATGTGGGCCGAAGGCGCCGGAGGAGGTAGCGTGCGTAGCGCGCCACCGGCGGTTGCTCCTGGCCGCGCGCCTCTTCGCGATCCCGCAGAATGGATCGCAGGTAGGTGCGCCCTGGAACCCGATCGGGCGCGGACGTCGACGCGGCCCCCTGGTCCGCTCCGCCCGCGCTACGTAGGGACAGCCGACGGGTCGTTGTGGACGACAAGTACGGACGGCGCACTCGTGAGACGGCGTAGGAGAGAACGAGACCTGTGAGTGCTGCGACGACGCGAAGCCGTACCCCCGACCGCCAGTGCGTCGAGGCGGTAGCCCTCGCCAGGGCGGCGGCCGAAGAAGCCGCCTACCCCGGAGTGGTGGGCGAGCACACCGCTGCCATCTCGGAAGGCGACAGGGTCGTCACGCACTTCTTCGAGTGCAAGGACCCCGGGTACCGCGGCTGGCGCTGGGCCGTGACGGTGACCCGTGCGTCCCGCGCGAAGAACGTCACCCTCGACGAAACGGTGCTGCTCCCGGGCGACGACGCCCTGCTGGCCCCCGAGTGGGTGCCGTGGAGCGAGCGGCTGCGGCCGGGCGACATGGGTCCGGGCGACCTGCTCCCCACGGACGCTGAGGACCTGCGGCTGGAGGCCGGCTGGTCGGGCGAGGACGCCCCGCCGCCGAACTCGGTGGTGTCCACCGAGATGGCCGAACTGGTCGAGGCGGAGGACGCCGACGTCACCGACCGCGCGGTGGTGCCCGTACGCGGCTCCATCACCTCGGTGGCGGAGGAGCTGGGCATGCGCCGGGCGCGGGTGCTCTCGCGCTACGGGCTGCACAGTGCGGCCGACCGCTGGGACGAGTCCTTCGGCGCGAAGACCCCGATGGCGCAGGCGGCCCCGGCCTCGTGCGTCTCCTGCGGCTTCCTCGTCGCCATCGGCGGCTCGCTGGGCCAGGCCTTCGGCATCTGCGCGAACGAGTTCGGACCGGCCGACGGCCGGCTGGTCTCCCTGTCCTACGGCTGCGGAGGCCACTCGGAGGCCGCGGTCATGCCGAAGCCGCCCAGGCCGGCGCCGCCCGTCCTGGACTCGATGGCCTCGGACGAGTTCCACCTGCGTCCCTCCCCCGACTCCGGCTCGGTCCTCACCACGGACCCCCTGGCCCCGGACCTCGGGCACTCCTGACACCGCGGAACGGCGCGGGCCGGCCC